>JBLHPD010000089.1:0-18415 GCA_047624165.1 Clostridium sp.
CTCAATCTAGTGATTATGGCATGAAGGTAACACCCCTTCCCATACCGAACAGGTAGGTTAAGCTTCAATGCGCCAATGGTACTGCAGGGGTAACTTTGTGGGAGAGTAGGTCATCGCTAGGTAATGTTCCGCGATAGCTCAACGGTGGAGCGCTCGGCTGTTAACCGATAGGTTGAAGGTTCAAATCCTTTTCGCGGAGCCATTTTTATTTAAAGTATATAAAAGCTAATTGTTAGCTTTTTTTTATTTTCTTCGAACTTATAAAATTAAAAATATCACATAAATTTTTTATATATAGATGCTATTTTAGTAATAACTTCCATTGGTTTTAAATATATAGTTAAGTATCAATAATTTAATATTATTGATACTTTTATTTTTTTAAAATAATTAAATAAAAGAGTATATTAAAGTAATATATTCACACTATTTAGAAAATTTAGTTATTTAGAAAGGATTTTTTATTTATAAGTAGAATATATAAATGTATATCCAACAAAAAATATATCTAACGAAAAGCTAGGAGGTATTGTATATGAAAGAATATAAAAGCAATAATCTAAGAAATGTAGGAATTATTGGACATAGTGGTTCAGGAAAAACCACAATAATGGAATCAATACTATATTACACCAAAGCTATAGATAGATTTGGTAGAGTTGATGATGGGACTACAGTTAGTGATTATGATATTGAAGAAAAGAAGAGAAAGACATCAATTTCTACATCAGTAGCTTTAAGTGAATGGGAAGGTGTAAAAATAAATTTAGTAGATACGCCTGGATATTTTGATTATATAGGAGAAATGATTGAGGGGCTAAGAGCTGTAGATATGGCAATGATAGCTGTATGCGGTGTGTCTGGTATAGAAGTTGGAACTGAGAAAGCCTGGGAGTACGTGAATGAGAATAAGTTGCCCAGAGCATTTTTTATTAATAAGTTAGATAGAGAAAATAGTAATTTCCAAAGCGTTTTAAAACAGTTAAAAGAAAAATTTGGCGTATCCGTAGTACCAATTCAATATCCAATAGGTAGTGAAGAAAATTTTAGAGGCGTAATAAATGTAATATCTAGAAGAGCTAGAATATTCAATTCTAAAACACATAAGATGGAAGAGCGCGATATCCCCGAGGAGCTAATAGATAAAGTAGATGAATGTAAACAGATGGTTATGGAAGCAGTAGCAGAAACTGATGAAGCTTTATTAGATAAATATTTTAATGATGGTTCTATAAGTGAAGAAGAAATATATCATGGTCTTATAAAAGGAGCTTCTATGGGAGAAATCGCACCTATAATGTGTGGATCTGCATTGCTTGGTATAGGAATAAATACGTTACTTGAAGATATGGTTGAATGTTTTCCTTCACCAATTGATACAACACTTTATAGTGCAAAAGATATAAAAAACAATAAATATATGCAAGTTAAAATAAATGATACTGAGCCATTCTCAGCATTAGTATTCAAGACTATTGCGGATCCATTTGTGGGTAAATTATCTATGTTCCGCGTGATTACTGGAAAAGCTAAAAGTGATAGAATGGTATATAATACTAATAAAGATAAAGAAGAAAAAATGGGTAATATGTATTTTTTAAAAGGAAAACAGCAATTTCAGACTCAAGAAATTGAGGCAGGAGATATAGGTGCTGTTTCTAAACTTCAATATACCACAACAGGAGATACACTTTGTGATAGTGCAAGATTGGTAATGTTTGATACTATGGATTTTCCACAACCAGTATTTGCAAGAGCCATTGTAACTAAATCAAAAGGTGATGAAGATAAAATATCTAATGGATTAGCGAAATTGTCAGAAGAAGATCCTACATTCTCAATATCTAGGAGTGTAGAAAATGCGCAAACTATAATTTCAGGGATAGGATCAACTCACTTGCAGGTAATAGTTAGCAAATTGAAAAATAAATTTGGTGTTGAAGTATCATTAGAAATACCAAAGATTGCTTATAGAGAAACGATTTTAAAAGTTTCTGATGTCCAAGGAAAACATAAAAAGCAATCTGGAGGACATGGCCAATATGGCGATGTAAAAATTAAATTTGAGCCTAGAATAGATGGTGCAGACGATTTAGAATTTGTTGATGCAGTAGTAGGTGGAACAGTTCCAAGGCAATATATACCGGCTGTTGAAAGAGGGCTAAAAGAATGTATTCATCATGGTGTACTTGCGGGATTCCCAGTTATACGGCTTAAAACAACCTTACATGATGGCTCATACCATGCTGTAGATTCTTCTGAAATGGCATTTAAAATGGCTGCGGCTTTAGCTTATAAGAAAGGTCTACAGGAAGCACAATCTGTTATATTAGAACCAATTATGCATGTGGAGGTTACATGTCCAGAGGATTATATGGGTGATATTATTACAGATATTAACAAAAAAAGAGGCAGAATTTTGGGAATGGAAGCTATTGAGAGATGTCAGAAAGTCATAGGCGAGGTACCACAATCAGAGCTATTTAACTATGCTACAGATTTACGATCGATGACTGGGGCTAGAGCTAATTTCAGGGTGAAATTTGAAAGATATGAAGAAGTGCCGCCAGAGGGAATCGATAAAATAATCGAGGCTACTAAAAATTTGGAACAGAAATAAATATCTAAAGAAATAAAACTATAGTTATCTATGGTTTTATTTTTATGTTTAAATATAAATTTTGAAAATATTAAGTAAGAGAAATATTAAGTAAGAGAAATATTAAGTAAATACGAATAATTTACCTAAAAATACAAACCCTAATGTTAAATATACCAAAGGGGGAGAATTATATGTCTGAATATAGGTTAGATATTCTTGGAGATATTAATTTAAGTGATTATAGCAGCATTCATGATTATATGGGTATAATCGAGCAAAATGATAAGTTTACAATTAACTCAAAGATTGAAAACTCAGAAGAAATGAAAATACTATGTAAAATGTTAGAAAATAATTATTTTACTATTGTAGCACAAGGAGGTAAAGAAAACGGCGAATATTATATCACATCTCAAAAGGAAAGATAAAAATCACTACTAAAAATAGAATTTAAGATTTAAAATAGTATTTTCAAGTGTATTTTTTAAAAAACTATTAAATCTGAAGTATTATTAGCGCTTCAACATTATACATATAATATTGAAATTCTCTAAGGTGAGTGTTAAGGTATAAATAGGAGTATGACATCCTAAAAAACTCCACTGTTTTCATGTTTTTATACTTAGAAGTAATTATAAGCATATATGGGGGTATCTAAATGAAAAAGAAATTATTTAGTAAGAATAGAAAAAATCTATGGGATAAATTAGAAGAGAATTCAATAATATTGATGTTCGCAGGCGAGGCACCATATAAATCAGCAGATGAAACTTATGCCTTCACTCCAAATAGGAATTTTTACTATTTGACAGGTATTGATAGAGAGAAAATGATTCTAATGTTAGTGAAAATAAATGGTAAAGTTGAAGAAACATTATTTATACAAAAAAATGATCCTGTTATGGCTAGGTGGGTAGGGGAAAAAATGCCAGAAGTCAAAGCAAAAGAAATTTATGGTATAGAAAACATTAAGTTTTTGGAGGAGTTTGAAGTAACTTTTGGAATGATTTTGGATAAATCGAAAATAGACAATTTATGTTTAGATCTTGAAAGACAACAGTTTCACACATCAATGACCTCTCCGCAAAGGTTTGCTAGCGATGTCATAGAGAGATATCCTTATTTAACAATAAGAAATATATATCATGAAATAGCTAGTCTTAGACTTGTAAAATCAGAAGAAGAAATTGAATTAATGAGGGTAGCTATAGATATTACGGATAGAGGCATAAAAACACTAATGAAAAATTCTAAAGCGGATATGAGAGAGTATGAATTAGAGGCTTACTTTGATTTTACGTTGAAAAGTAATGGTGTAATAGACTACGCATTCCATACTATCGCAGCTTGTGGTAAGAATGCAACAATACTCCATTATGACCAGAATAATAGTGAACTTGAGGATGGTAAACTGGTTTTATTTGATTTAGGAGCTCAATATAAGTATTACAATGCAGATATTACTCGTACATTCCCTGTTAATGGGAAATTTACGGAAAGACAAAAACAGGTTTATAATGTAGTATTAATGGCGCAAGAAGCGGTAACAGCAATTGCTAGGCCTGGTATATTATTTTCAGTTTTAAATGAAACTGCTAAAAAAGTACTTGCAGCCGGGTGCATAGAATTAGGTCTTATTAAGGAAGCTAGTGAACTATCTAAGTATTACTTCCATGGTGTAAGCCATTATCTAGGCTTAGATACTCATGATGTAGGAAGTCGTGACGTGAAATTAAAAACAGGAATGATAGTTACTAATGAGCCAGGACTTTATATAGAAGAAGAAAATATAGGAATTAGAATAGAAGATGACATACTAATTACAAAAGATGGATGTGAAAATCTTTCAAAACAAATAATTAAAACAGTAGAAGAAATTGAAGAGTTTATGGCGAAGTAGATTTGTATAACTGTTTTCATACCCATAAGTAGTAATTATAAAATTAGTACTTATTTTTAAGAACTAACATTTAATAATTGTTATTTTAATATAAATTTTATGCCATTAAAAAGCTTATTTTCTTATTTTAAGAAGGTAAGCTTTTTATTTTGCAATAAAATGCAAATAACTGAGAATAACATGTATAAAAATGTAAAATAAATCATTACGAAAATCAATATTTAAACAAGGAGAAAGAAAAATTTTATAGAATAGTAAATATATGGTATAAATTACACTGGTTATATATGTAATAAGGAGTTAATAGTAAAAGAAAAAAATTATAGAAGGGAGAACAAAATGATTAAAAATAAAAATAATATAGTAGAACTATTAGATAAGATTAAAAGCTTTACATATTTTAAGGATAATACAGAAATAGATGTAGTTTTAAAGGATTATGAAGGCATTAATATTAGGTGCTATGAAGATAAATGCATAGTCATTAATTTCTTTGATTATAAAAAGGGAATTTCTATGTTGTACAAAGATAGAAAATATATTAATAAGAAAATGATTAAACAGTGAAATATGTGTCAAAAGAACATTTTTTATATATGCATGCTTAGAATATTTCAATATAAAATATTTTAAGTATGTTTTTTTTATTAAATTAGTAGATAAGGCTATTAGCCTATGCAAGAATTGGGCATAATTAAAGGAATAAGTAAATTCATTGTAAGTGAGGTATTTTAATATGATGTTTAATAAATTTACAGAAAGGGCACAAAAAGTTTTGGTATACGCTCAAGAAGAGGCAGGACAATTAAAGCATGGATATGTAGGTACAGAACATATATTGTTAGGAATTTTAAAGGAACAAGATGGAGTATGTAAAAAGGCATTAAATGATATGGAAATTTCTACAGACGGGGTTAAAAAATTAGTTGTGGAGTATGAAGGCGAAGGGGACGTAGAAATGCACAGAAGCGAGATACCTCTAACTCCAAGAACAAAACGATTACTAGAACTAAGTCTTTTAGAAGCTAGAAACTTAAACCATAATTATATTAGTCCAGAACATATTTTGTTAGCTATGATTAGAGAAGAAGAAGGGGTTGCATACACAATTTTAGCTAATTCAGGAGCGGATTTTAATAAACTAAGAAATGATATACTAAATAATTGGTGTTCAGAAGATACTCCAAAGGGAAGTTTATCAAAAGAAAAACAACAACATGGCACTGAAACCTTAGATCGTTTTGGTAAAGACTTAACTGAAATGGCGAGAGAAGGTAAACTCGATCCAGTAATAGGAAGAGATAATGAAACACAGAGGCTTTTAGAGATCTTGTGTAGAAGAATGAAGAATAATCCATGCCTTATAGGAGAGCCAGGCGTGGGCAAAACAGCTATAGCAGAAGGGCTTGCTCAAAGAATAGCTTTCGGTAGTATCCCTGAAATATTAAAAGACAAAAGGGTTATAACTTTGGACATATCATCCATGGTGGCAGGTTCTAAGTATAGAGGAGAATTTGAGGAAAGGCTTAAAAAGGTTATGAAAGAGATAGTAGATGCAGGAAATGTTATTATATTCATAGATGAAATTCATACTATTATTGGAGCAGGAGGAGCTGAAGGTGCTATTGATGCTTCTAATATATTAAAACCGGCACTTGCTCGTGGAGAACTTCAATGCATAGGGGCAACAACTATAGATGAATACAGAAGGCACATTGAAAAAGATTCAGCACTGGAGAGAAGATTTCAACCTATAACTGTAGGAGAACCAAGTAAAGAGGAAGCAGTTAATATATTAAAAGGATTAAGAGATAAATATGAAGCACATCATAGAGTTAAAATTACTGATAGCGCAATAGATGCTGCGGTTAATTTATCACATAGATATATATCAGATAGATATTTACCTGATAAAGCAATAGACCTTATAGATGAAGCTGGTGCAAAAGTAAGAATTCAAAGTTTAACTGCTCCACCAAATATGAAGGGTTTAGAAGATGAAATAGATAAAATTTCTAAAGAAAAAGCTGATGCTATATCAGTACAGGACTTTGAGAAGGCAGCTAAACTAAGGGATACCGAAAAGCAGTTAAAGGATAAATTAAATAATTCTAAAAATAATTGGAAAACACAAAACCAAGCGGATGAGCTTATAGTTTCAGAACTTGAAATTGCAAATGTGGTATCAAAATGGACTAATATTCCTATAGAAAAATTGACGCAAAAGGAATCAGAGCGGTTGCTAAAGCTAGAAGAGGCACTTCACAGGAGAGTAATAGGACAATATGAAGCAGTTAAATCTATTTCAAGGGCTGTAAGACGCGCAAGGGTAGGGTTAAAGGACCCGAAGAGACCAGTAGGTTCTTTTATATTTTTAGGTCCCACTGGTGTAGGCAAAACGGAGTTGTGTAAGGCCCTTGCTGAGGCTATGTTTGGTGATGAAAATAACATGATAAGAATAGATATGTCAGAATATATGGATAAACATACAGTTTCAAGACTTATGGGGTCCCCACCGGGTTATGTAGGGTTTGATGATGGTGGCCAGCTAACAGAAAAGGTGAGAAGAAACCCTTACTGCGTTATACTTTTCGATGAAATTGAAAAAGCACATCCAGATGTAATTAATATTTTGTTGCAAATATTAGAAGATGGTAGGCTAACAGATGGAAAAGGTAAAACTGTTGATTTTAAAAATACAGTAATTATAATGACCTCAAATGTAGGAGCATCTACTCTTAAGAAACAGAAGTCTTTAGGTTTTGATATAAAAGGAAATGATGTAAACTCGGAATATGAAAAGATGAAAGAAAATATAATGGAAGAGTTAAAACATTCATTTAGACCAGAATTCTTAAATAGAATAGATGATATTATCGTATTTCATTCACTAGAACATGAGGACTTATATAAAATAGTAGAATTAATGCTGGAAGTAGTGAAAGACCGACTTAAAGAACTTCAGATTAACATTAGCTTTGATGAGGAAACTAAAAAATATTTAGCTAAGGCTGGATTTGATACTCCTTATGGAGCTAGACCACTTAGACGAGAAATCACGAGGGCCGTGGAAGATAGCCTTTCTGAAAGAATTCTTAAGGGCGATATTGCTAAAGGAGATAATGTAAGTGTATTTATGAAAAACAATGAATTAATATTTAAGACTTTACACATTTAATCTTGTTAATATAAAGTAAAAAGTGTATGCTTAATAAGGTATACACTTTAAAAAAAACCACTCTTGGGTGGTTTTTTAATTTGTAACGATTTATAAAATTTATTTTAATGTGTCTTATTTAAAAAAAATATTCTATAAATGATTTTTATATGACATTACTGTTTAAAATATAGATATGATAATTAAACTACATTAAATTGGGTGGGCGAATGCCTAGTTGCAATAGTTTGAATAAAATGGTTGAAGAACTAGGAGGGCTGAATTTAGTTAATAAGCAAGTAAACTAGGGTTCAAAAATATTATTATATCAGTGAGAAATTAAGAATGAAAATATTAATATTATAGGCACAAATTTTTAAAAAGATATTGTAAGTAGGATTTTTTAAAACATTATTTATTAAGTAGGGAGAAAAAGATGAGAGAAGAAAAAAGTAAGGAACTTATGAATATATTAAAAATTATGGCTCCTGGGACTTCCCTTAGAGAAGGACTTGAAAATATCTTAAGAGCTAAAACTGGTGGACTTATTGTTTTGGGAGATGGTAAGGAAATATTAGATATAGTAGATGGTGGGTTTGGAATAAATGCGGACTACAGCCCTGCATATATATATGAACTAGCAAAGATGGATGGAGCTATAGTAATAAGCAGTGATTTGAAAAAAATATTATATGCTAATACTCAGCTTATGCCGAGCCCTACAATACCAACTTTTGAAACTGGAACAAGGCATAGAACAGCTCAGAGAATTGCTAAGCAAACAGGGTCTGTTGTTGTTGCAATATCGCAAAGAAGAACTATCATAACTGTTTACAAGGATGACATAAAATATGTTTTAAGAGACAGTAGTGTTATTTTAGCAAAGGCAAATCAAGCTATTCAGACATTAGAGAAATATGTTTCGGTTCTTGAGCGTGTAGTAAGTAATTTAAATCTTTTAGAGTTTCAAGATTTAGCTACTCTATTTGATGTGATATCAGCAATACAAAGGACCGAAATGGTTATGAGAATAGTTGGAGAAATCGAAAGGTATACATGCGAACTTGGGAATGAGGGTAGACTAATTTCAATGCAATTAAACGAGTTAATTAGAAGCGTTGAGGAGGATGGGATACTTTTAATAAGAGATTATTGCCAAAGCGGTATGAATTATAATGAAATATATAGGCAAATAGAAAATATGGGTTCAGAAGAACTTATAGATTTGGATTTTATTTCTAAAATAATTGGATATATAGGTGTTCCTCTAGTAGATACTTTAATTTCACCAAGAGGATATAGGATGCTAACCAAAATACCTAGAATACCTGTAAATGTTATAGAAAACTTAGTTAAGCACTTTAGAGAATTAAAAGCTACAATGGAAGCTTCTTATGAACAACTTGATAGTGTAGAAGGTATTGGTGAAGCAAGGGCTAAAGCTATAAAAAATGGATTAAGAAGGTTAAAAGAGCAATTTATGTTAGATAAACAAATATAGCATAAAATAAGTTCTAAGTTATTTTATGCTATAGTTTTTATCTCATAGTATATTTACCTAAGGTGCTAATTTTGTCATACTCTTTTAAAAGAACATCATATAAATTTAAGTCTAAAAGATTACATAAAGAAGTAATATAAAAAAGATTGTTTCCTAGTTCGTTTTCTATGACTTCTCTACAGTTTTCACAAAGATTACCTTGCATGTGAGTATCAAGTGAAGCACTAAGGGTATCTAAATTCAAATCATCTATATTAGGGGGAGTATACTGTTTTTCTGCGTCCACTTTAATACAACCACAATTCGTAACTGATTTTACAACAGCTCTATTAACCCTAGCCTCAGATTCTTGAAGTTTAGTAAGTATATCTAAAATACTTCTATGCCGTAATAGGGATTCATCAACAGAATTTTGAAAATTATCAAATATACAATCTTTCATTAAGTTCAACTCCTTGTAAAGATTTAAATACTGTATTATCTTAATTATAGGTTTTATATTATGTTTTTGTCAATAAATTAAGTACGTATTTCACCCTATGAATATATAATAAATCAATAGGAGTTTTATTAATAGGGGGAATAGTATGTTAAATATTGGTCAGAAAGTATTTATAGCAGAGTATGGTGCTGGATATATACAAGATATAGAAATCAACAAATTATCTAGTATAAAATATAAATATGTAAACATATATCTTTTATTAGATGATATGAATTTTATGATTCCAATAGATAAAATTGAAAATTATAAAATAAGAAGTATTTTAAATGTAGTGGAATTAGAAACAATCTTAAATACAATATCGAATGATTCTGATTTTATAGAAAGTAATTGGAATAATAGATATAGAAATAGCAAGAAAAAAACCCAAAGCGGAAATACTCTAAAAATGTGTGAAGTAATTAGAGACTTATATTGTTTAAAGAAGCAGGAGATGCTCCCACCAGGAGAGGCAAAGATTTTAGAAAGAGTAGAAGGAATGGTTGCCAGTGAAATAATGTTAGTTCTTGGACTCAATATGGAACAAGCATTATGTAAAATAAGGAATTTAGTTTAACAAATTGTTAATTGTATGACATATTTTATTGAAATGATGAAATTTATAGTATATATTAGATAATAACAGGATATAAATTCAAATAAGTGTTAATAATTAAAAGGGAGGTGAAATTTTTTGTTAAAAAAAATTTTAAGAGGACTTTTTACAATCATTGGACTAATTCTAGGGTACTTAATAGGAGGTATGCTTCTAAGCACAAGTTATTTCGTTGAACTTAATTATTTTAAAAATGGTACAATTCAGCCAATAATATTCATTATTTTTTCTACTTTGATTACAGGAGTTATTTTATTTCTAATATCTCCTGTAATCGTATCTTTTATAATGAAGTTTATGGATTACGTGGAGAAAAGCACACAAAAAATGCCAACTGCTCAAATCATTTTTGGTACTAGCGGAGCAATAATAGGTCTTGTAATTGCAGCTTTATTTGCAGGATTATTTAAATACCAATTTCTTTTATGGAATATTATTGTGGCTATTTTTACAATCATAATGGCAGCTTTGGGAGCAGATATTTGCGCTAGAAAAACAGATGAAATATTATCTTTCTTTACAAGTATTAAAAAGAAAGATGGATTCAAAGACAAGAAAGTCAAGGGGTTTACTAATGAAAATCCGAAAGTGCTAGATACATCGGTAATAATTGATGGTAGAATATTTGATATTTGTCAAACGGGTTTTGTTGAAGGCCCATTAGTAATACCGACTTTTGTATTAGAGGAACTTAGGCATATTGCTGACTCATCAGATGGGCTTAAGAGGAATAGAGGGAGAAGAGGACTAGATATATTAAACAAAATTCAAAAGGAATTAAATATTGAAGTTCAAATTTGGGAGAAAGATTTTCCGAATATTGCAGAAGTGGATAGCAAACTTTTGAAATTAGCTCAAGTTTTGAACGGTAAAGTAGTTACTAACGATTTTAATCTTAATAAGGTAGCTGAATTTCAAGGTGTTCCTGTTTTAAACATTAATGAACTTGCAAATGCAGTAAAACCAGTAGTTCTTCCAGGGGAAGAAATGAAAATCCAAGTTATGAAAGATGGAAAAGAGTCGGGTCAAGGAATAGCGTATCTAGATGATGGCACAATGATTGTTGTTGAAGGTGGAAGACGGTATATTGGTGAAAATATAGTTGTTATTGTAACGTCGGTACTTCAGACGGCTGCAGGTAGGATGATTTTTGCTAAAAATAAGGATTCTTTCGTAAAAAGTTAATCATATTAAGTGAGCGAGGTTTTTTATGAGTAAAAACTGTGTTATAATTTTGGCGGCGGGTAAGGGAAGACGGATGGGCGAACATATTAATAAGCAATACCTAAATATTAATAATCATCCAATTTTGTATTATACTTTAAAAGCTTTTTCTGAAAGCAGTTATATAGATGAAATTATAGTAGTTGTTGCAGAAGGTGAAATGGACTATTGTAGAGAAGAGATAATTAAGAAATATAATTTTCAAAAGGTAAAAGATGTAATTATTGGTGGCAAAGAAAGACAACATTCGGTACTAAATGGGCTAAATGCTTTATCAAATTGCGAAATTGTTCTCATTCATGATGGGGCTAGACCTTTTATAAACCAATCTATTATTAGAAATGCTGTAATTTATGCTGATTTATATGGAGCAACTGCTTGTGGAGTGAGGCCAAAGGATACTATTAAGATAAAAGATTCTTCAGGTTTTTCTTTGAAAAGTCCTGAAAGAGAAATGCTTTTTTGTGTTCAAACACCACAAGCTTTTAGGTATGATCTTATATTAGATTGTCATAAAAGAATTAATGAAGCTGGTATCAGGGTAACTGATGATACCATGGTTGTTGAGCAATATGGTAATAAGGTATACCTTTATGAAGGAAGCTATAATAATATAAAGATTACAACACCTGAGGATTTAGAGACTGGGAGACAAATATTAGAAAACCTTAACTGTTGACACAAACATATTTAATGTGTATGATTATTGGTAACTATAAAGAATATTTTATATAATTAAATATTAGGCAATGATGAAGAATAGTAGAGGCTAATTTACAGAGAGAAAATACTAGGTTGAGAGATTTTCAAAGGTTTTGAACCTGCTTTTGAGCTGTAGAAAAACTACCGGTAGTATATGCCGTTAAAAAAATGAGTACAAATTTAGGTGGTACCGCGATAGAAATCGCCCTAAAATTAGGGCGATTTTTTTATTTTTTGCTATTATTAATTTTTAAAGATGCCTAGGTATCATATAAAGAACAAATTAGGAGGAATATTCATGAAATTATCAAAAATGCTGATAAGCACACTACGAGAAGTACCGGCTGAGGCAGAAATAGCAAGTCATCAATTAATGTTAAGAGCTGGGATGATAAGGAAGATGGCATCAGGTGTATACAATTATATGCCATTTGGAATTAAAGTTATAAAAAAAATTGAAGGCATTGTTAGATCGGAAATGGATGGTGCAGATGCACAAGAATTTTTAGCATCAGCTTTAATTCCTTCAGAACTATGGATAGAATCTGGTAGATGGGATGTTTTTGGTCCTGAGATGTTTAGACTAAAAGATAGAAATGCAAGAGAATTTTGTTTGGGACCTACACATGAAGAAGTACTTACAGATATAGCTAGAAATGAAATTAAATCATATAAGCAATTACCATTGAATTTATATCAAATTCAAACAAAGTACAGGGACGAACGAAGACCAAGGTTTGGAGTTATGAGATCAAAAGAATTCATAATGAAAGATGCCTATAGTTTTGATGCAAACAAAGAGGGCTTGGATAAATCTTATAATAAAATGTATGATGCCTATAATAATATATTCATAAGATGTGGACTGGAGTGTAAGGCTGTAGAGGCTGATTCTGGATCAATGGGTGGTTCCGGTTCGGCAGAATTTATGGTTAAATCTGAAGTGGGTGAAGATGAGGTAGTTTTTTGCACTTCATGTAGCTATGCAGCTAATATGGAGAAGGCTCCAGGCACTCCAGATGCCTCGGAAAAAGAGGAGCTTACAGAGCTTAATAAAATATTAACTCCAAATGTAAAAACTATAGAGGATTTAGAGAAGTTCTTTAATACCACAGCTAAAAAATTTGCTAAGACCCTTATATATAAAGCTGATGATAGAGTAGTTGCTGTTATGGTACGGGGTGACAGGCAGGTAAATGAGACTAAAATAAAAAATGCAATAGGCGGAGCTATGGAATTAGAAATGGCAGATGCAGATACTGTAATGGCATCAACTTCAGCAGTTGTGGGATTTGCAGGCCCAATTGGTATTGTGGCTGATATAGTATTAGTAGACGCAGAGGTAGTTAATATGTATAATTTTATAGTTGGAGCAAATGATACAGGATATCATTACGAAAATGTTAATTATGGCAGAGACTTTAAAGGTGTGGTTGGTGACTATAGAAACGCTACTGAGGGCGATAAATGCACTAAGTGTGGATCGCAGCTTACAATTGCTAGAGGTGTAGAGGTAGGTCACATATTTAAATTAGGAACTAAGTATTCTGAGTCTATGGGTGCAACATTCATAGGCCAAGATGGGAAAAATCAACCTTTAGTCATGGGGAGTTACGGTATAGGTATTAATAGAACAATGGCAGCTATTATAGAGCAGCACCACGACGAAAATGGTATAAAATGGCCGATGTCAGTAGCACCATATCAAGTTGTAGTAGTTCCGGTATCTATAAAGGATGAAGAGCAGATGAGAATTGCGCAGGAAATTTACAATAACCTAAAAGAAATAGGTGCAGAGGTCCTTATGGATGATAGAAATGAAAGAGTTGGGGTTAAATTTAAGGATTTAGATTTAATTGGAATTCCAATAAGAATCACTGTAGGTAAAAAGATTTCCGAAGGTAATGTTGAGTTTAAATTGCGAAATGATGGGGAAAATCAAATAGTAGAAATATGCTCAGTTATTGATAGAGTTAAAGAAGAATTTAAGAATAATAACATAGTATTATAGATTTCATTTGAGACTTGTAGTAAACTATGGCTATAGAAATACCTATGGCTATAGAAATACCAATAGGATAAAAGTTAATAGGTATATTATAAGGCATCATTCACTAGCTATTTTAATAAAGAGATATCTAATACATATAAAGGAGAATAAGCATGGAATTTAATATGCTAAAGGGTAAGTTTACAACGCAGCAAGCTAAACAGTTAAACCCACTAGTTCTTGCTATAGTTGGAGATGCGATATATGAGGTGTTTGTTAGAACCTATCTTGTAGAAAAGCATAGAGATATGAATGTTCATAAAATTCATGTTAAAGCAGTTGCATATGTAAAAGCACATGCGCAAAGTGAGTATATGAAATACTTAATAGAAGATTTAGATGAAGAAGAACTCAGCATATTTAAAAGAGCAAGAAATTCAAAAAGTGGAACAACTCCTAAAAATGCAGATTTGAATGAATATAAATGGGCAACAGGTTTTGAAGCTTTAGTAGGTTTTTTATATTTAAGTGAAAAGAATGAAAGACTAAACTATATGTTTGAAAAAATTATAAACTTTGATTTGGGGGATGAGTAATTATGCTTAAGGTTAAACTAATAGAGCATACACCGAGTCCTGAAAAAATTATAGCAGCTGCAGCTAAACTTTGCTATAGTCAGGTAGGCGTTGATGAAATACTAGAAAACCTTGATGAACAAAAGACTGAGAAGTTGTTAGATATGCTAATGACTTATGGACATCATTCGCCAATAGAACATGTGAGCTTTACCTTTGCAATTGAGGGTGTATCTAGAAGTTTAACTCATCAATTAGTGAGACATAGGGTAGCATCCTATTCTCAGCAAAGCCAGAGATATGTAAAGCTTAAACAATTCGAATACATAATTCCACCGGATATTGAAAAAAATGAAGAAGCAAAAGAAATTTTCATGAAATCTATGAATCGTGTTCAAGAAGAGTATAATCAATTAGTGGTGATACTGTGTAAAAATGAATTAACCAATCTTATAAAAGAATATTTAAGTGATAAAAAATTGATAAATCTTGAAGAAATTGATGAAAAGCAATACATAATTCTTAAGAGTAAAGCGGAAAAAAAGGCTATCGAAGATGCACGTTATGTATTTCCAAATGCTTGTGAAACTAAAATAATAGTTACTATGAATGCTAGAGAGTTAATTCATTTCTTTAATCAGAGATGTTGCACAAGGGCTCAATGGGAAATACGCCAAATGGCAAAAACAATGCTAATGCAAGTGAGAATTGTAGCGCCTGTACTGTTTAAATATGCAGGACCAAGTTGTGTTAAGGGTGCATGTCCTGAAGGTGGCATGTGTTGTGGAAAGACAATGGCCATAAGAAAAGAATATGGAATGAAATAGATAAAGGGAGAGGTATTTAAAATGAGTGACAATAAAAAGCATCAAGAAAATAAAGGTAATAGAGGAACTTCAAGTAATAGAGAAGACAAAAGTGGAGTAGCGTCTAAAAGAGTTAGGGGCAGCGAGACGGTTGCAAAAGGAAGTAGAGGATTTTCAAGTAGTAAATATGTTAAAAGTGGAACAACTTCCAGAAGGTATAGAGGTGACGAACAGAGTGGTAAAGAAGGTAGAAAAGTTTCAAGTGACAGAGAAAATAAAAGAAATAAACAAGGTGGAGAGAATGCAGTAGAAAACAAAAAAATACCTAGAAGTAATAAAGCCAATGAAGAAGTTGAAACTAAAATCATTAGAGAAGACTTAATTGAAGGAAGAAATGCAGTTATAGAAGTACTGAAATCAGATAGAACTATAGAATATATTCTTATTGCTAAAGGCGATATGATAGGTTCTATAAGTGTAGTATTGGCATTAGCCAAAGAAAAGGGAATTGTTACGAAAGAAGTTGACAGAAGAAAATTAGATGAAATGTCACAAACTTCATCACATCAAGGAGTTATTGCTATAGTAACACCTTACAAGTATTTTCAATTAGATGATATTTTTAAAAATGCAGAAGAAAAAGGGGAAAAACCTTTTATAATTATATTAGATGAAATTGAAGATCCACATAATTTTGGATCTATAATAAGAACTGCAGAGGTATGTGGAGCTCACGGCATAATAATACCTAAGAGGAAAAATGTAGGAGCTACACCAACGGTTTATAAAACATCAGCTGGTGCAATTGAACATATGAAAATAGTAAAAGTAACTAATATTAATGCAACCATAGAAGAAATTAAACAACGTGGAGTGTGGGTTTATGGCGCAGATATGGATGCTGAAAATTATATTTTTAATACAGATTTAACTGGTGCTGTAGCCCTAGTTATTGGAAGTGAAGGTAGAGGTATTTCTAAACTTACAAAAGAAAAATGTGATGTGCTAGTAAAAGTACCCATGGTTGGAAAAATAACATCTTTAAATGCATCGGTTGCGGGTGGTATAATAATGTATGAAATTATGAAACAAAAGATCAGATGAGGTAAAAAGTGAAAATAGTTTTTGTTGATGGGTATAATGTTATTAATAGCTGGCCAAATCTTAAAATGACTAAAAATTCTAGTTATGAATATTCTCGCCAGCAACTTATTGACACTCTTCAAAACTACTCGGAATTTAAAGGTTATAAAATGTTTATAGTTTTTGATGCACACATGGTTAAAGGTAGCCTAGAAAAAAAAGAAACAAAAGGGAATATAGTTGTTGTTTTTACAAAAGAAGGTGAAACAGCAGATAATTACATTGAAAGAACGGTTAATGACATAGGGCGAAAATCCGAGATATGCGTTGTTTCATCAGACTCTTTGGTGCAACAGGTTACCTTTCAAAGAGGTGCTACTAGAATGTCTTCTATAGAATTCTATCATGAAGTAAGTAGTGTTGAAAAAAAAATTCAGACAAGGACAGAAAATAAATATTTAGAAAAAAGGAATTGGCTTGAAGAGAGAATAGACGAAAAAACATTGGAAAAACTCGAAAAAATACGAAGGAGCCACTGAATTTTCTTGACTATAGAAATTCTTGTAAGGTATAATCATCTATATGACACTTGTTTGGCGTGGAGGGGATATTTGTTGGAGAAAATAATTAGGGCCGGTATGGATACTTATTGCTTTGAAGATAGATTAGATGAAGAGGTAGTTATTGAAGCACAAAGTAAAAATGTTAGAGCGCAAGAATACTTAATTAATAAATACAAAAATTTTGTTAAAGCCAAAGCTAAGTCATATTTTTTAATTGGAGCTGATAAAGAAGATATTTACCAAGAAGGAATGATTGGTCTCTATAAGGCTATTAGAGATTTTAAGGCAGATAGATTGTCTTCCTTTAGGGCTTTTGCAGAAATTTGTGTTACAAGGCAGATAATTACAGCAATAAAAACAGCCACTCGCCAAAAACACATTCCGCTTAATACATATATCTCTTTAAATAAACCAATATATGACGAAGAATCAGACAGAACATTATTAGATGTGCTATCAGGGGCTAAAATTACTGATCCCGAGGAATTAGTTATAAGCCGAGAAGAAGTAATAAGCATTCAAAATGAGATTGGGGAAGTTTTATCAGAATTGGAAATGGAAGTGCTAATGTCCTATTTAGATGGCAAATCTTATCAAGAAATTGCATGTGATTTAGATAGGCATGCAAAGTCTATTGATAATGCACTTCAAAGAGTTAAAAGAAAATTAGAGAAATGTCTAAGTAAAAGGTGAAAATGTATTGACAAGGGAAACAAACAATAGTAAAGTTAATAACTGGTGTACCGGTTTTAATTGTACTTAAGCGGGAGTAGCTCAGTGGTAGAGCACCAGCTTCCCAAGCTGGGTGTCGCGGGTTCGATACCCGTTTCCCGCTCCAAAACTAAGTGCCCATATAGCTCAGTCGGCAGAGCGTCACCTTGGTAAGGTGGAGGTCACCGGTTCAATCCCGGTTATGGGCTCCATAATTATTAAGGTTTTACAACACACCAGGATGAGTTTACTTGCACAAAAGTGTAATTATTTAAATAAGGAGGAATATAAAATGGCAAAAGCAAAATTTGAACGAACTAAACCTCATGTTAACATTGGAACAATAGGACACGTAGATCACGGTAAGACAACATTAACAGCAGCGATAACAGCAGTACTTGCAACTAAAGGCTTAGCGCAAGCATCTAAGTTTGACATGATTGACAAAGCACCAGAGGAAAGAGAAAGAGGAATTACAATTAACACTGCACATGTTGAGTA
>JBLHPD010000090.1:0-18334 GCA_047624165.1 Clostridium sp.
AATTGTTTTATGGTTTTAAGTGTTGTTTCCTGTTTTTTAATAATTACTTCTTTAGGATCATTCATATACTTATAAGCCATTTTTTTCACATCAGAACTCATAGTTGCTGAAAAACATAGTGTCTGTCTTTTTTTCGATGTTTTTTCTAAGATAGACTCCACATCATTTTTAAATCCCATAAGAAGCATTTGATCTGCCTCATCTAATACTATGGTTTTAAGGTTATCAAGCCTTACTGTACCACGGCTAAGATGGTCTAATAATCTTCCTGGCGTTGCAATAACTAGATGAATATTTCCCTTTAATTTTTTCAGCTGTGAACCAATGTCCTTGCCACCGTAAGCTGCCAATATATTTATTTTTTTGCCTATTGCAAGCTTCCTCGCTTCTTCAGTTATTTGTATTGCAAGCTCCCTTGTTGGAGTCACTATTAACCCTTGAATTGTATTTATATCAGCTGACATATTATCAAACATTGGAAGTAGAAACGCAAGTGTTTTCCCAGTTCCTGTTTGTGCCTCCGCTATAACATCCCTGCCGTTTTTTATTAATTGAATACTTTGTTCCTGAACTTCCGTTGGCTTCGTTATTCCTTGAATTTTAATCATACTTAAAATATCATCACTAAGTCCTAATTTTTTAAACTTTATCATTTTCATTTACCTTTCTATTTTAAACATATTTTTTTTCATACACTTTAGTATATCAAACATTTATGATAATAAAAAGGTTTTTTTGAATTATGCATATATTATATTATGAATAATTCATTAAAAAAATAAGGTAATCCATTAATTTGCTAATGGATTACCTTATTTTATATATGCATGGTTTTCTACTTATAATGTAGTCAATATTATTTATTTTTTCACTTCTGTAGTTCCAGTTACAGAACCACCTTCACCTGGTTTAAATGCTGCCTTAAGCTCTTCTGTTGCAAAATAAAGATTTCCTTCTATTTTAATTTTTTCTATAGCAAATCCTTTAGCTTCTACATATACGTCTCCAACAATTGTTCCACCTTCCAATGTAGTATCTACACTTTTAACAATTACTTTAGGGGCTGTTAAAGTGAAAGTAGCGGTTACAACTTTTTTATCATCTTGAGTAAGAAGAATTAGTTTACGTCCTGCTGGAACTTGTTTTGTTGCATCAGCTTTATCCGCCGTTGTTAAATCTCCCTCTATAACAAGGTCCTTATCTACAGTTAAATCTTTTGTTGCTAAAACAATCCAAGATCCATCTTTACTTACTGCTTTTTCAAGAGTAGCTTGGTCATTTGCGATTGAAGCTGATGTCACTGCATCGGTTGTTGTTGGCTCAGTTTTCGCTGGCACAGTAGCTGCTGGTACTTCAGTTGTTGCCGGTGGCGTTACTTCTTTTTTAGCACCACATCCTACTAATAAAGTAGCACCTACAGCTAGTGATAAGATTATTGCTTTAATTTTCATATGAAAACCTCCATCATTATTGTTTTTTATCAACATGCACATTGTTGAACTAGCACAGTATATCATGTATGATAAAAAAATAACAAAATATAATATGTATCATATGTATAAATTTTCAATTACAAAATGAACAAAATTATATCCAATCATTTATGAACTATTCTTTTAATGAAGTACATACTTTACCCTCTCTTTTATAATGATTTATATAAAAAAATTAATAGCTAGCTAGCAAGACTTCAACAAATTTTGCTAGCTTATTTTTATTACTGCATATCTAAATAAATTTATTCACAGTAAATGAATAAATATTCTACTTTAACCTAATTATGTAAAATCACATAGTATTTATTTGTTGCTATTTAACTTAAATCCTGTATAATATAATTATTAAGTAATTCTTACAAGAATATTGTGAATTTTTTATTATTTTAACTTACTAAATATTGTTAAATATAATAAACTCATGAAAACGCTTACAACTTTTAAAACCATAATTTCATCTTAATATTCATTTATGTTATTGTCATTAGCATAATGAAATGGCTAAAACATTCGATTTTTGTGTGTCATTTATACGGTGTTTGAATTTAGAAATGAAATTGTATTTTTCTAAATTTTAATATATATCATCATGGATTATTAGAAAGAATGTAAAATTAAAGGGGGAATTGTAAATGAGTTCAAAAGAAAAGAAACCTAGAGAGGCGAAATTATGGGAGGCTCTATTACCAGTTGTTGGTACAATAGCAATTTTAATGTATTGTGTATTACCTGTTTTTGATGTTGGACAAGATGTTCATATTCCATTAGTTTTCGGAACGCTTTTAGCTTCAATAGTTGCTATTACTAGGCTCGGATATTCATGGAAAGATATTGAAGATGGAATTATAGGTACTATTTCTAGTACAATGCAGGCAATACTTATTTTAGCAATTATAGGTATGATTATAGGTACATGGATTCTTGGTGGTATTGTACCTACACTTATCTATTACGGATTACAAGTGTTATCACCATCAATATTCCTAGTTGCAGCCTGTATACTTTGCGCTATTGTTTCAATATCAACAGGTAGTTCATGGACAACAGCAGGAACTGTAGGTATAGCACTAATGGGTGTTGCTGCAGGACTTGGAATACCAGCACCAATGGCAGCAGGTGCAATAATTTCTGGTGCATACTTTGGTGATAAAATGTCTCCTTTATCTGATACTACAAACCTAGCTCCAGCTATGGCTGGCGCAACTTTATTTGACCATATAAAACATATGTCATATACAACTGGAACAAGTATGGTTATTGCTTTAATTGGTTATGGAATACTCGGAGCTAAATTTGCAGGAAAAGCACTCGATACAACAGGTATAGATGCTTTAACCAGCTTAATGAGTCAAAGCTTTACAATATCACCATTTTTACTATTAGTACCAATTATAGTTATAGTTATGGTGGCTAAAAAAGTACCTGCTATTCCAGGTTTATTTATAGGTGTTTTACTCGGTGGAGTAGCTGCTATAATTACTCAAGGTGCTAACTTTGCTGGTGTAATGGATGCAATGCAATATGGTGTTGTATCTGAAACTGGTAACGAGATTTTAGATTCTCTTCTTACTAGAGGTGGATACCAAAGCATGATGTGGACAATCTCTCTAATACTAGCAGCACTTTCTTTTGGTGGTGTACTTGAGAAAACTGGAATGCTTGAGAGTATTGCAAAAAGAGTACTTAAGTATGCAAAGAGTACAGGTTCACTAGTAACAGCTACTGTTTTTACAGCAATATTCACAAATGTACTTGCAGGAGATCAATATCTTTCACTTGTATTACCAGGCAAAATGTATAAGGATGAGTATCATAAAAGAGGCCTCGCTCCAAGAAACCTTTCAAGGTGCCTTGAAGATGCGGGAACAATAACTTCTCCTCTTGTTCCATGGAATACATGTGGAGCATTTATGAGTACCTCACTTGGAATTGCAACGGTTACGTATCTTCCTTACTGCTTCTTAAACCTTGTAAACCCATTGGTATCTATCTTCTTTGGATATACAGGAATTACAATGATGAAACTTGAGGATGATCCATCAGCTCCAGAATATAAAGGAAACAAATCAGCTACAATGTAACATCAATAATATAGAAAAAGTCCTTGTTGAAAAATCAACAAGGACTTTTTCTATACTATTTTCTTTTTCTTATGCCTTTCGTTTACAGTATAGAGTATTTTCTCCCTTAAAACATCTCCATTCAGAACAAAAGAACTTAGAACTTTGAAAGCCATATTAAAATTAATATTAAGATCTGTATTTCCCTCATCTTTTGAGATAATTTTTACAATTTCATCAAAGGACTTTTTTGATGAAATTCCACTTACTCTATCCCCTTTGAAGCATTTTTTTCTCACGAATGCATATAGCAATGTAGTTTCCTCATCGATTCCATGTATCGCACAAAAGGCGATATTATCAAATTTTATAGTTCTCACATTAAAGGGCTTGTATATTTTAATTTTTTGATCATCAACAGTTATAGCAATTATAAGACCCTTATAAGAGTGCCAAGCAAATAAAATACAAATTATTATTAAAAATGTTTTCAATCCAAAATTAGGAATAAACATAAAACTCACAATGGCTAATAAAATCGAGATAATAAAAATAATGCCGAGTTTTTTTAGAGAATCCGGTTTACCTTTAAACTTTTCCATGGTGCCTCCTTTCTTTTAATGGTTTTTTGTTAATGGCTAAATTAAAAAAATATTTATACAGCTATGTATATTTTAACCTAGTATCCAATCAAAAACAATGATGTTATAATGATAATTATCCTTAGTTAAAAAATTTATCATCATGTATTGATATCCATATTGATTCTTCCATCCTTTATCTCAATTATCCTATCAGTTTTTTCTGCTATCCTTCTATCATGTGTAATAATTATGAAAGTTGTATTAAATTTTTGATTTATATCCCTAAGTATAGTGTAAATATTCTCCGTAGACTGCGAATCTAAATTTCCAGTAGGCTCATCTGCAAGTATTATTTTAGGGTTATTAATTAAAGCCCTAGCTATAGCAGTTCTCTGCTGCTCTCCTCCAGACATATTGGATGCTAAATTATCTTTTACTTTGTAAATACCAACCAAGTTCATGAATTCCTTAGCCCTCTCTATAATTTCTTTAGGAGGCTTTGGATTATTCATCATATATGGAATAAGTACATTCTCAATTGCAGTGAACTCTGGTAACAAATAATGAAATTGAAAAACGAACCCTATAGTCTTATTGCGAAGCTCGGCTAATGCATTTTTACTCATATTATCTGTTCTTTCTCCGTTTATATAAACCTCCCCACTGGTTGGTTTATCTAGCGTTCCCATAATATTGAGCAAAGTACTTTTACCACTTCCTGATTGACCTATAATTGAATTAAAAGAACCTTCTTCAAAACTTAAATTTGCATCAAATAAGACCTGCGATTTTACAGCAGTCCCGTATATTTTATTTATATCTTTTAATGTAATAATGTTAGCCATTCTTAATCACCTCAATTGGTTCTAATTTTGAAGAGCTTCTTGCTGGTATAAATGCGGCAATTGAAGCAGAAACTACTGCTATTACACCTGATATAGTAATGAATTTATAGTCTAAATAAAGTGGTATTATTGCTGTTCCGTCAGGGTTCAAAGCAAATTTAGTAAAGAAAAAAATAAGTGTAATCCCCAGTATTATTCCCAGGATTGCCCCAGCAATACCTAGCAGAAACCCTTCATACAAGAAAATTTTGCTAGCATCTCTATCTTTTATACCCATTGCTTTAAGTATTCCAATTTGTTTGGATTTTTGAACCACTGTTATAGCAAGTACGCTTGCTATTCCTAGAGTTACAGAAATAAGTACAAAAACTTGTATCATTAAACTCGAAACACTTTGACCATTAAGTCCACCAAGTAGTTCTTCATTTTGATCTTTCCAGTTATCAACTTTTATATCCTTATCCGCTAAATTTTTTTCTATTTCCATTGCAATTTCATCTGCTTTAAATACATCTTTTGAACTTAATTGCATTTCTATAGAGGTTACTTTACCTCCAAAACCAAATATATTCTGGGAAGTTTTAAGACTAGTTATAATCCATGATTTATTTATATTAGCTACTTTTAAATCATAAAATCCAGTTACTTTAACATAGCTCGCTTCTCCACTGGGCGTAGTTAAAGATACTTTTTCCCCGATTTTCAAATTTAATTCTTCCTGTAAATCCTTGCCTATTAACACTTCATATGGATTTTCAGGAATATTACCTTCATATATTTTAGATTTTATATTATATATTTCTTTTTTCTGTTCTAAATTTAATCCTCTTATAAGTACTGGAGCAGTTTTATCTCTATATATAATAAATGCAGATGAATCCGCAGTAGGAGATATTTTTTCTATTCTAACATCTGTTGTATTTATTTGTGATATCTTATCTTCCCAATTTTTTATAGTTTTATCATCTTTATTGGACGTAACAGTTATTTGAGATGAGTTTCCTATAGTTTTATCTATAAGACTCTTTTGCAGGCCTTGTATAAGTGAACCTATAAAAATTTGTACCGAAACCCCAATAGCTATGCCTGTGGCTATTAGAATTGTTTGTCCCTTGCTGGACTTTAAAAATCTTACAGCAATTTTAAACGGTAATTTCATTTTCGATCCCCCTTTTTTAAATTCTTTATGTCAACGAAATTTTCTATAAGCATATCCGCATCAATTCTTTTAACAGCTTCTACGTTATTTTTAAAAGCATGACCACCTACTAATATATTTAATTTTATTACTAGAATTTCTTATTTTTTCAATAGTACCTTTAACCGCTACAAGATTATAATAATTTGTTACACTTATGACTAAATACTTTGGATTTATACAATCTATGATTTTTAAAAACTCATTTTTAGGAGTGTTACTTCCTACAAAAATAGTTTCATATCCGCATAAAGTAAAGAAATCTTCAATCATCCTAGCGCCTATCTCATGATACTCCTCAGATGGGCAAATAACAATAACCTTTCCATAATTTGTTTTTTTATATATATGGTTTTTTTCTTTAATGACATAGGGATAGCAACATTCAATAATCGTTCTAACTATCGAACTCCTAACATGTTCTTTCCATATACACCCTCCACCCTCTTCACTATCCGATTTTATATTATTTAATGAAGGAGCTAATATATTAGTGTATAAGGTCACTATATCAATTTTTTCTTCTTCTAATAACGATAATATTAAATTCACTGCATTTTCTTTCTCCTCAAGTTCTAATAAGCTTATAAATTTATTATAAATAGTCTCCATTTCAATCCTCTCTTTCTAATAATCTCTTTTTTTATATAATATATATTGTCATACTTTTTTAAAATTAACACTATATAAATGAAGAAATTATAAAAAAACTACCAATGTTTTTTATACACATTGATAGTTTCCTGCTTTACTCTGAGAAATATTCTTATTATTAATTAATAATAAGAATATTTCAAATAACAAGGTTGAGACTTGATTTTGTGGAATCTTCCTGTTCATACTGATAATTTATATAAAAAAATGTGCCCTTAATTTCATGCTTTTAAAAAACTCTAATAGTATCTCCTTTTCACCACTAGCAAAATCATACTTATTAAGTTCCCTCTCAGTAATCCACTTAATTTGATGTATATCCTTATGCGTCGTTATATACTCTTTTACCTTGCCAGTATAAACCAATGAAGTATCTCCATTCTCTTCATTAAAAACATATTCTTTAAATGGAGCTATATCAAATATATTACATTTTAGATCTTTATCTATTGCTTTGGTAATACATTGCTCCGTAGTACCCTTGCCCTTTACATCTTTACTAAAAATACTCCATACATTTTGTTTTTTACCTTTACCCCTGGCTACAATAAGTACCCCATTAAAATCGTCACAAATTATTATTGAACATTTTACAACTTGTCCCATATTATTGCCCCCTTATAATAAATCTCTTTTATAATTCCCCTACAAATTTATGCAATCCATACAAATATTATAATATAATTTAATAATAAACGCCAATGTATTGACATATAATAAAAAACCTCCATTTCATAGCAATTATATGTATACTGTTCTGTTTTGTGTCAATAATTGTAATGTGTGCAATCACACGTGAAAGGAGTAATTTAATGAAAAATAATATTAAATTATGTAATGATGAAATTTTAGTTAAAGAATATATAGAAAGAGGAAAAGGACTTTTTAATGGTGGAGAGATTGAAAAAGCATTCAAGGATTTTAATAAAGCCATTTTCTTAAATAATGAATATGCCGAAACTTATCTTGTCAAAGCACAAGCTCATATTGAACTGTACGAACCTTATGAAGCTGAAAAATGTATAAATAAATATTTAACGCTAGTTCCGGGTGACCCAAAAGGATACTGGAAATTAGTTGATATACACGACTTAACTGGTGACTTTGATAAATGCGTTTACTATTGTAATAAACTTCTCGAAAATGATGATAAAAATTTAAACGTATATTTTAAAAAAGCCGAGTTTTCAGCTCTTCTTAATGATTTTAAAGGAGCGCTGGAATGCTTTGATGCTTGTCTTAACGTAATTCCCGATTTTTATGATGTGTTATGTGGTAAAGCCAGCGCACTACTCTCACTACATAATAAAAGAGAAGCACTTGAAATATATAATAGAGCCATTCAAGTAGATAACACTAAAAGCATTGCCTATTTTGGAAAGTCTGAGGCATTTTTGGCTATGGGACATAGCATAAACGCCTTAATATTTGCTGAAAAGGCTTATGAATTAGATCCCGAAAATGAATGGTATAAATGTCACTACACCGTATTAAAAAATATGAACATAAGTAGTAAGTAACAAAATGCTCCCATTTATAAAGTGGGAGCATTTTGTTATTTACATATTCTCATAAGTTCTTGTACTTTTTTTAAATGATTGTCGTAGTCGGCTACTATAGCTTCCACTTCACTCATTAGACTAGCATCCAAATCCTTGTTCTCCTCTATAAACTTGTCTCCTTGTTTTATTCCCATTTCCATAGCAGTCACCGCATGCTCGCACACTTCTAAATCAGTATTTACAGGTATAAGTTTAATTTTCTCGAAGAAGTCTGCCATAGTACCCATTATTCCAAGAGTATCAGCAGCATTACCACCTAGCTTTTCTATCCTATTGGTAATTGCATCTTCATGTCTTTTAAAGGATTCTATAATCTGTACCAACTCATTTTTAACCTCTGGATCTTTAGCTTTACGTAGATAATCTTTAAATGTAGTACCTCCCATATGTATTCCTTTTAAAAATTTATTCATTTCTTTTACATTATTATTTAAAGTCATAATCTCACCTCAGTCTATTGTGAGCATTTGCACTATTCATTATTCATAATTATCTCTAAATTATTCCTTCATTTCAAACAATCCAAATATCTCTTCCTCACTTAGAGACGCAAACCCTTCCCCACTAGACAGTTCATCTCCCATAAGCTCAGATATAAGTTTTTTCTTATCTTCTTGAAGTGACAAGATTTTCTCCTCAATAGTTCCTTTAACTATAATTTTTATAACCTCCACCACATTTTTTTGCCCTATTCTATGGGCTCTATCTGTTGCCTGCTCTTCTACTGCTGGGTTCCACCATGGATCAAAGTGAATTACTACATCTGCAGAAGTTAAATTCAGCCCCGTTCCTCCAGCCTTTAAGCTTATTAAAAACACAGAATTTTCTCCACTGTTGAAGTCTTTTACTAAATTCATTCTTTTCTCTGACGGTATTGATCCATCCAAGTAACTAAAGGATATTCCCTCTACGAAAAGTCTTTTTTGTATATTCTTAAGAACTGACGTAAATTGAGAGAAAACAAGCACCCTATGCCCCTGTTCTATACTCCTTTGAAGAAGTTCTACTAGAGCTTCCATTTTTGTGCTATCCCCACTGTAATTATTCATTAATATAGTAGGATCTAAACATAATTGTCTTAGTTTTGTTATATAAGAAAGTATCTCTATCTTACTATTTTTAAACTCATCATCCCTTACCTTGTTTTCAATAAGCTCCATTGCATGATTTGCATAGGTTTTATAAACTTTCTTTTGCTCCTCCTCAAAACTAACCAAAAGAGTTTTTTCTATTTTATCAGGTAATTCCTTTAAAACATCTTTTTTTCTACGTCTAAGAATGAAAGGTTTTATAAGCCTATTTAAATCCTCTAATATCTCTGGACTTTCTTTAAGTTTTTTATGATATCTCACACTAAATCGTTTTTCATCATATAGATATCCTGGCATTATAAAATCAAATATGGACCATAAGTCCATAAGAGAATTTTCTATTGGTGTGCCAGATAATGCAAATCTTGTCTTAGCCACTACTTCCTTCACTGCCATTGAATTTTGTGACTTTGGATTTTTAATATTTTGAGCTTCATCTAATATGCAACAATCAAACTCTAATACATTGTAAATTTCTAAATCCCTCTTTAATAGGTTATAAGTAGTTATAATCACGTCAAAATTTTCTATATTATTTATTATTTGCCGCCTCTCATCCTTTGACCCATTAACTGCAACCACCTTTAACCCAGGTGCAAACTTTTCAAACTCACTTATCCAGTTATATATTAGAGATGTAGGTGCTACAATTAAAGTCTTACCACCTTTGCTCGCTAATATAAAAGTAATAGCTTGAATGGTTTTACCAAGACCCATTTCATCCCCGAGTATTCCACCAAACCCTAAATACTCCAATGTCTTAAACCAATTATATCCTACCTTTTGATACTCTCTTAACTTCCCATTTAAGGCGACTGGCTCTTTAAATTTCAATTTTTCTATATTCTTAAGTTTATCTCTTATGTCTTTTAACTCTTTTCTTCCTTTTATATATCTAATGTTATTTTCCGCTAAGTAACTCTCTAGGAAAACACCTTTACTTTTAGATATTTCAATATGATTATCGTCACTACCTAGTGGTGCCATTACATCTAGAAGCTTTAAGAATTTATTAAGTTCCAATTCCTCCAAATCAAGATACTCACCATTTTTCAGCTTATAATATTTGAGGTTGTTTCTAAATGACCTTAGTATATTTGTAGTTTCAAGAGGCTCAATATTCCCTATTTTGAAATCCATTTCAAAGTAATTATATTTTCCACTTTTAATATTCCCACTAATACCTGTGGTCCCCAAAGATTTTATGCCTTTAAAGTTTTCCGAGTAATAAACATCTCCTATTTCTTGAAGTCTTTCCACATCACTTTTAAAGAATTTGAATATATAGTCCTCCTTCTTTAAGAAATAAAATTTATTCTTTATTTCCTGAAAACCAAAGGCTTTTATAATTCCTATAACCTGAGTTTCTTTTTTTGAATCTCTATATATTATCTTTTCTATACAATCCTCAAAGACATTAAACTCGAAAGTTCCATACATCACCTTTAATGTTAGAGTGATTTCTTTACCTTCCTGATTAAAATAGAAACTAAACCCACACTTACTCATTACTATTTTATCTTTTATTGACTTTGATAATGTAACACTGGGTGATAAGAAATTAAGATCTGGAATCAGCCTTCTTAATATATTCTCCTCCTCAGTGCCTGGCATTGTCACAACCCTTGCCTCATTAAAAACTTGGAGGTAAGGGCTTATCTTATAGCAAAACTCATAATTCGGGAGATATATAGTGCTTCCATACAAGAAAGCATCATTCTTAGAACCTAAAACCACTGGCATTCCGTTTGAAGATTTAAGAACATAATTACTCTTTATCATTTTCAAATCAAAATCCAGGGCTGGGGCCTCATATAAAATTTCTGTGTCTACAGGTCTAGAAAAAAAACCTTCATTCAAATATACTCTATGCTTAATTATAATTTCAAAAAATTCCCTAGTTAAATATTTAGGAATATTTATATTTTTTCCATCAACGTACCGGTCCTCACTTCTGCTAATGTGCCTTTGGTTTACCTCCAAAGTCTTTAACATTTCTATAAAATCAATCAGCCTTTTATCCCTTGTGCACAAACTTTGATTTTCAATATTGAAAGTGAAATTTTTACTATAGTTTATAGAAAAATTATTATAGCACGCTAATAGAAAGTGATTAATATCTTTTAAAATGTAAAGATTGCTTGCAGTCATAGAGTTTAATCCTATTTTGAACTCTGCTGTTATGCCACTCGTCCACTGATTTTTGTTTATATACACCTCTATTTTAATTTCATCCTTATGTTTTGCATCGCCTAAAAGCATAGATAGTACATTGCTACTATTTTTAAATGTGCCTAGTTCCACCATACCATCTTCTCTTAAAAGAGGGTGGTTAGCTAAGTCTTCTAATGCTTTATAAAACGTTGCCACTAAATGTTTACAGCAATAATTTTCTTTTTTAAATTCATTATTTTCAAAATCAGAGCAACTACAGAATGTAGTAAAAATACTTCTCCGTGCTACATCCATCTCAATTTTTGTGTGATATTCATTAAAAAGTTTCTCTGAAATTACATTACCATCTATACATATTAATTTATCTTCATTAGTGATATCTACAGAAGAGACCAAATCATTATTAAGGACCCTTTGACCTTTTGCATGATTTTTACCACTAGTTCCTTCATTAAATATTTGTAATATCCTATCTTCACTCAACATATTTTCTCCCTAGTTCTTTAAATTTTATAATCTTTTAATTATACCATAAAAAAAGAAAGAACATAAAACTTCCGTTTTATATTCTTTCCTAAATGTCTACCTAACCTGAATTCAAAATCATCTACTTTTTAGTCCTACAATATCCCCACTAATAACTGACCCAAAGTGTTTACAAAATTCAAATCTTCAAATTTAAATTCCTTAAATTTAATAGGAACAGTCAGATAAAGTATTGCGCGTACAATCCCTGATTTAATTATAGGAGTAGTTAAAACAGAATTCCAATTTGGCATCCCAGTTACTAAATCATAGTCCACTACAGAATCCCAATCTATTATGCAAATGCCTTGCTTGTCTATAATTACAGATTCTATTATATCTTCACTATAAGCTTTAACTTGGATCCAATTTTCCTTAAAAATTCTTCTACCGAATTTTTCAGTAATTTTATTTTCATTTATTGTAAAAAGCATACCATATTTTGCTTCAGTCGTTTCAATTATTCTTCCAAGTGCATTGTATATTTTAGTTTGCACATCACACTTTTCCTTAATAATTTCAATTAACTCTACCATGGCTAGTACATTTCTTGAATCTTGAACTGCATTCCCTGATACTATTCCTGAAAGCTTATTAGTACATATATCAAAAACCTTATCGTACTCTTGTTTTGCAGTATATACATTTGCAAGAATTTTTTTATTTTCAAGGTACCCTTCCACATAATCAATATTTAGCAATATTGATTCACCTTTTTTTATATACTGTAGTGCTTTTTCCACTTCATTTTTTTTCATACATATAAATGCTATTTTATTTGCACAATCAACTTGAAGTTTTTCTTCCAATAAATCAACAGAATATTCGCGAATTTTTTTATAAGCTTCTAGCGCACCTGATAGGTTTCCTGTATCTGAGTAAATATCACCTATTTCAAGAAGAATTCTCACTTTTTTATTTTGATCTTCTTCATCAGATAACATAGAAAAAGCTTTTTCATACTTAGAAATAGCTTCATCCATTATTCTAAATGATTTCATTTTTTGTGCAATTTCTATACAATACTTTACAAGTCTATGTTTATCCTTGGCCTTTTCCAAATGATATATAAGTTCCTCCTTATTTTCTCTACCATCATTTTCAAATAAATTTTCAAGTACAGAAGCTGCAATCTCATGTCTCACATTCCGTTCTTCTTCACTTAACCTATTATATATTAGATTTTTAAGCACCTTATTATTAAAATCAAAAACAAAACCCATATCCTCAATTTTTTTACAAAGTATTCCTTTAGAGCATAGTTCATCAATATACATCTCTATTATATTTTCTGTGCGTATAGAGAGTTTCTCAATAACTTCAATTGAAACTGCAGTATTAAATATAGCTATAATACTCAAAATTTCATAGCTATCCTTATTAATTTCCTTTATTTGATTCAATAATGCTTGTTCCATTGTTGAAGCAATTGGAAGTTCATCGAGGGGTTCATAAGGGGTACGCCATTTACCATTAGCCTCGTTTATATGAAGAATTTTTTTAGCTACAAAATCTTTTAAAGTTTCCTCAACAAAAAGTGGATTCCCATAGGTCTTTTCATAAATTTTTTTTCCAAATTCACTAGGTACTTTAGGATAACTGAGTATTTCCTGAATCATAATAGCAGTTTCATCATTATCCAGATTTTTTAAATAAACATTCATGTTGTAAGAATTTCTATTTATTAGCGCTTGGAACTTATTGCTTGAAGTATACTCTCCAGTGTTATAAGATAAAATAGCCATTAGATTTTGCTGATTGTAATTTTGAACATTTATATACTCTAAAAGTTCCAAAGAAAAGTCATCTAAACAATGAGCATTATCAATAATAAACACAGTAGGTTTATTATTAATAGCCTCTTCAATAAAGCTATATATTCTACTAATAAGCCTATATTTTTCTTTATTTCCTACTAGACTTTCCGAGACCACAATATTATGTTCCACTCCAATTTCCGGAATGAATTTTATTAGCTCACCTTGATACCTTTTTACTATTTCCTCATCACTCGTGGATACTATTTTCTTTAATATTTCTATAAGTGCTTTATTACTTTTACTATTGCACTTTTCTATGGTAAAGCTAGCATATACATTAGCTTTTTTCATATAAAGCAAATACTCAATTTCTTTTAAAAGTCTTGTTTTACCAATCCCTTGTTCACCATGAACGAAGATAATTTTATTCAATGCATTCCGCTTAATTAAATCCTCATAAGCAATTTTCATTTAAATTAGTAGTTAATCCATGTAACTCTACAGCATTCTCTATGTAATCATTTGTATAGAAGTATTCACTGTTATTTACTTGTTTATTATCAATAGTATGAATCAACTCAAAGTCAAAAACACTGCTTATATTTGAATGATTTATAGTTCCTAGTGTTATGAATTCAGCCACATATAAATCTATCAACCCTTTTGATGCAAATTCAGAATTAATAATATTTAATTGTATTTTCTCATGATTATTTATCACATCAGAAACAAGATAGGAAGACTTAATCCTATCTTGACTTAAATTTGTAATAACTCTATATCTGTTATTAATTAAATTCATTACGAAGCACTTCCTTAAATGTAAATACACTAATTATTTACATTATAACATATCATTTCTAGATACTATAGTCCAAAGCCAATTATATAAATATTACTATTTAGGCTTCTTAATAGGCACTATAATTCTATCAAATAAATTTTTATTTTCATTTACTTTAGACTCACTACCAACAACGCAATGCAAGTTCTGTTTGATTACAGCCTCTAGTACCTGCGCAAAATTTCTTATATCCTCAGAAGTAGTTGACAATACTTCATCACGTAGCTTTTGAATATCATCTTGAGTGGTATTCGTAAAATACATGTTGTCCCCTATTACACCTTTATTATAAGGCCCCGTTAAAGAATCTATATTTCCTATTGTTCCTATTATAAAATTAGTCATTTCTTTATCATTTGCTTTGAAATTTCTCAAAAAATCTACAGCCCCACCAAATGTATCTAAAGTTTCCTTTAAATTTGGATCTCGATAGGAATAGAATAATACCTCATCCTTTGTAAATCTCATAGCCCCACCATACGCACCACCTTTGACTCTGAGTTCCTTCCATAAATAATCACTGTTTAATACATTTTCCACAACCTTCATACACCCATTATAAGTGTATCCTGCCTTCTTAAAACTTCCACCCTTAACCACATATTGTACTTGAGAAGGAATCACAAACGCCTCATTCTTATTCGAATAATCAAATTTATATACCTGGGCTTGAAATTTTTTATCATTGAGTTTTTCTTTAAATTTATTAAGACTATAAGTAAACTTATCATAATATTTTTCATCACCAGTATAACTTACAACCAATCCTTGTTTATTAAACACAATATCTTTAACCTCATTTAAATTTTTTACTATTTCATCAAATTTCACGTCAAAATTATCATCTAAATCACAAATAAAATCATAGTATGGTAAATAATCTAAATCACTATACTTACCACTATCTGATAAGTAAGATAATGTACGTTTCATTGCAAGTTTATTGCCTCCATTAACAAACATAGATTCATATTCTGATCTTGACATTTTAATTAAACCTTTAATAAGCATCTTATTATCAAATAAGCTATGATTCGTTATTTCCTCTAAAAGTTCCAAAGCTTTCGGGAATGTACTACTAAGCGAGTTTACTGAAATACTCATTTTAGGAGCATATTCATTCGAATCAGTATTATTTTTAAATGCTGTTGAATTAAAACTAATTCCACCAGTATATTTCATCATTTTATTTGCAAGTTGAATGAGGTTATATTCCTCCGTATTGGTATTTCCCAAAACATTAGCAAGTAATTTTAAATATAATATTTTATTTTGGGGTACCTTTGAACTGTCAAAATAAAAATTAGAATAAATAACTCCATTAGTATTTACAGGGTGACACAGTACTTTTATTCCGCCCTCTAATTTTTCTATTGTTAGGATTTCTTCTGTTTTCAAATTCAAATCCTGGCGCAAAAGAGTTGGTACTTTTGATAAGTTTTCTTTTGAATCAGGTACCTCCTGCCACTTTTTCAATTCTTCAGTGTCTTTTTTAATTTTAGCTAATTCTGTCTCTGATAGCGATGCTTTATAAGTTGCGAGTTTCTTTTTTAATATTTCTTCATTTGCCTCATTTAACCCATTGGATGGTTTTAACACAACCAATGAATTATGCTTGTTGTCTAATAAATATTTTTGCGTTAATTTTTCAAAATACCCTTCAGCTATTTCGGATTTTATTTTCTTTAGTGCTGGGGATATCTCCAAAAATTCTGTAGGACTTACATCATAATTCCAACAATTCAAAGCGGCAGACATATAATTCATGCCTCTATTAGCATCTGAATTTTGAGTACGCAAACTAAGTTCTACAGAAGTGAATACTGAATTAATGAGCTCTTCATCAAAACCGTCTTTTACTACTTCCTTTAAAGCATTATCTACAAGATTTTTGAATTTATATTTTTCTGATTCATTTGCATTGGTAGCAATTATACTGAAGCTCGGTTGCTTTGTCGACGGATTAAAACTTGCATACACATTCGCTCCAATACCACTGTCTAACAGTGCTTTCCTAAGAGGCGAAGCTTTAGTATTTAAAAGAATTGCTTGCAAAATTTGAAAACCTAAAACGCTTTCTACGTCTGTTACCTTATCTATCATATAGTTTGATGATAAATAAGTCATATTTACTGTAGCCGCATCTTTAGCTACTGGGTACAGTCCTGTTTTTTCAATAATTTTTTCATAAGGTTTCTGTAATTTAATTTCACTATCCACAATTGTACTTTTGAATTTATTTAGATAATTATCATTCATAAATTTTAATGTATTTTTAATATCCAATTTCCCATACAGATATATAGAACTATTTGATGGCACATAATATTTTTTATAGGTTTCTATAAATTTTTCATAAGTTAAATCGGGAATATTATCTGGGTTTCCACCGGATTCAAATCTGTATGAACTATCATTAAAAAGTGAACTATTTATAATATTTGCGAGTATTACCTGTGGTGATGAATTATTACCTTTCATTTCATTGTAAACTATCCCATTATAATTTAGATCACCTGTTTCCCTATTAACTTCATAATGCCAGCCTTCCTGTTTAAGTATTCTAGGGTCTTTAGATATATTTGGGTAAAATACTGCATCCAAATACACACTCATCAAATTGTTAAAATCCTTTTCATTTTTACTTGCCACTGGATACATTGTGAAATCTGGTCCTGTGAAAGCATTTATAAATGTGCTGAGTGACTGCTTAGTCATAATTAAAAACGGATCTTTAACAGGATACTGCTTTGAACCACATAAAACTGAATGCTCAATAATATGATTAACACCAGTGTTATCACTCACTGGTGTACGGAAACTTATTGAAAATACTTTATTTTCATCATCATTCTGTAGATAAATCAGTTTAGCCCCACTTTTAACATGCTTGAATATCATGGCTGTAGATTGTATATCTGAAAGCCATTTTTTAGATTCTAGCATAAATCCTGACGTACTTTTCCCTATTACAAAGCTATCATTAACACTAATAGATGGTATTGAATTACTTAATTGTGCATATGGAACTTCAGCGCAGAGTGCAACTTGCGCGCCCTGCGCGACGCTACTGAAGCTATTGTGTAACAATCCCACGGCTAACAATATAGAAATTATTTTTGCGAACTTTTTCATTTCATTCCCCCTTAAATATATTTTTTCATGTCATTATTATTTTCACGTTATAACTAGTATGTTTTATTTTCAAGTAACTATTCAACTACTATTTAAAACTCACTTAAAAATATCAAAAAATGTAACCAGCATTTTTATGGTTACACATTCAAACAAAAACACCTTACTTTCAGATATTTTTTTATCTTAAAGTAAGGTGTTAGTATTAAATTTATTACACTAAAAATATTTGGTGTTTTACTACGCTTCTATAATTTAAATTCCCCTACTATTAAATCGGTTCTTTCTGAACTTTGGGTGTATAGAAGAAAAAGCGGGTGTAAAAACCTGCTTTTTCTTTGTGTTTATAGTTCTTAACTTTGGGTATTTATGGTATAATAAGGTATCAAAGAAAGGATGTGCTTG
>JBLHPD010000091.1:0-18200 GCA_047624165.1 Clostridium sp.
CCTTAATTAAATTTTTTATTGCTATTTTTTTAGCATTTTACAATATATTCAAGTTTAACAAGTTAAAATTTGGAATAGTTCAGTATCCTAACGGATAAACCATAAGTTTTTGTGGTCTAATCATAATATATACTAATTTTTTTCTAATTATTGCAAAAAAATTTTATTGCAATATTGCCTAAAGCTATAATTCCGTTAGCATTGCCTCCTCTCTTATAATGGTATCTAATTCAATACTAAATAATTAATTACATATTCATACACTAAAATTGTATGTTTAATATAATATTTTAGAACGAGTATATTGTTTATATAAGGGTAATAATTTTAATTTATATCATTAACTTCTTCACTTAAAAGAGTTTACTTTCCCACATTCTTAATGATTTTGTTTTTTATACTTCCTTTATAAACCTAACAGAACCATTAAATATGTGTAGTGAATTTTTTTAATTAACCCTCTTATAACTATGAGCTAAAACAGGGTAAAAATTATGACTTAAAATATTAATATTTATTTTTATAAAAGGTATATTTTATACCTAATTATGGTATAAAATACACCTTTTGTTTTTTGTTTTTAAATAATATATAATTAGTTTATATATAACTCTTATGTAATTGTATATAAAGTTAAGTGAAAGATTTAGGATATTTTAAAACTGCAGATTTAAAACTTATTGAAGAAAAGGAAGCTTTTTATATTTCTAGACTTAGAGTTAATTTTAATTTTTATAAAGAAGAGGAAATCATTGAATATGGATTTAAAGGAAAAGTCACAATAAGAAAAAGGTACTCCTACGTAGATCTTAAATCACTCGCAGAGCCTTTATCAGAAGGCGAAATCTTAGAGTTAAATAACATTTACATACGAAATACCCTTAAAAATAGTACCAAATGCAGATTAATTTTAAATAAATTAACATGCAAGAGAAAAAAGATATTAATAATAAAAAAAATGAAATATAGCGTTAAAATATAAAGAACGTTATTCATTAAAACGATATTACACCTAAAGCAGCTAAAACATTTGTTATAACTATTAATAACGGAAAAGACATTACAGTTCTAAAAAGAAATACTTTAATTACATCCCAAAAGCTTAAACCAATTTTACTTTTAACTAAAATCATTCCAGTTTCAGACATAAATACTAACTGGGTAAATGCTAATACACCAATAAAAAATCTTGAGGCTTCAGAAACCGCTGTACCGATAAATAAAGCTGGTAAATACATATCTGCAAATCCAGCAACTGATGCTGGTGCCATGACTGTTGCTACTTCATTACTGTACCCTATCCAAGTATAGAAATATACCAGTGGTGCACTAATGATATTGAAAAACTGAGTATATTCTGCCACTACCAAAGATAATGTTCCAACCAGCATAATAATAGGTAAGAATCCAACGTATATGTTAACAATGTTTTTTAACGCCTGAATTATTACTTCTCCAATTTTGACATCTCCTGCCTGCTTTATTGCAGATTCATATGAATGCTCAAAAACAGTTTTACCTTTTGGAATCTCAATTCTATTAGGAGTTACCCCTTCATAATAAGTTGTTGGAAATTTCTTAAGTGGCATTCTAGCTGTAATAAAAGCCAATATAACAGTTACTAATGCAATAGATCCATAAAATATTGGGAAAATATGCGCAAACCCTAGCTCTTCAGCTACTGCAGAAGCAAATGCTATACCTACAATAGAAAAACTGGTTGCAATTATATAAGCTTCTCTTCTATTATAGTATCCTCTTTGATATTGGTTATCCGTTACCACAATACCAATTGTACCATCACCAACAAAGGATGCAATGGCATCGATAGTTGAATAGCCTGGTACTTTAAATAACTTTTCAACTATAGGACCTAATAAAATACCTATAAATTCAACCATACCAAAATGTGTTAATAAAGGAAGGGCCATAATAGCTACAAAGAATGTTATATAAAGTGTGGTTAAAAGACCACCATCTCCTGCCATCATCCCGCCAGTACTGCCATCTAAAATCATACCTGCAAACTCATAGTTTTGAAACCAATTATTAATCACCATAAGATATAAAAATGAGCCAACTATCCTTAATACAACATTTAAAGGTGATGCTTTGAATACAGAATTAACAAACTCATTTTTTGAAGAATAAAAGGTAAAAAGCATAGTTGCAATTAACACAACCCATGCACAAATAATAGTGAAACCAATAAATGAATCAAACATATTGCCTGTAACAAAATTTACTATGTGGGATATAGCAATTTTACTTTCTCCTTGAATATTAAAAGGTATCAGAAAAAAAACAAACCCAAAAATTGATAAAAATACAAACTTTAACTTATTTATCACACTTACAAACCCCCATTTTGTCTTAACTACGATGCACAATTTCTAGAATAACATATGTCCAAAAGTGTTGCAATAGGTTTTTGCATATTTATTCGATATTTTGTATATATATTCAATTCAATATATATTAACCTCAATTTGCTTTTAGTTTTAATTGTTTGAAATCTATCCATCCCATTCTATCCAGCTTCATTACTTCTATTACTTCTATTACTAATTCATACTAGAAATTTATGTTTGCTAAAAATATTTTTGCTCTTTCAGTAGTAGGGTTATTGAATATTTTATCTGGCACCCCTTCTTCAACAACATCTCCTTCATCCATAAATATTATTCTATCAGCCACCTCTCGTGCAAATCCCATTTCATGAGATACTATTACCATAGTCATTCCCTCCTCAGCTAAGTTTTTCATTACTGACAAAACTTCCCCTACTAATTCAGGATCTAATGCTGAAGTTGGTTCATCGAACAATATTATTTCAGGTTCCATTGCCAATGAACGGGCAATAGCTACTCTTTGCTGTTGACCACCAGAAAGGGTTAACGGATATTTATTCTTCTTTTCTAATAGCCCTACTTTTTTTAATAGTTTTTCACCTATTTTCTCAGCATCATTTTTAGACATCTTCTTAACAGTAACTAGTCCTTCAATAACATTTTCTAAAGTCGTCATATGAGGAAACAAATTGAAGTTTTGAAATACCATACCAGTCTTTTTTCTTAATTCCCTAATTCTCTTAATATACTCTTTACTAGGTAGTTTTGAGTCAATTATTATATCACTAATATGAATAGTGCCACTATCAATTCGTTCAAGCCCATTTAGACATCGTAAAAACGTAGTCTTTCCAGAACCACTAGCACCTATTATTACAACTACTTCCTTAGGATTAATTGTAATGTTCACCCCTTTTAAAACTTCTAAATCTCCATACTTTTTCACTAAATTTTGTACTTTAATCATTCAATCACATCCTTAAGAAGAATAACCTTTAGATAATTTATTTTCAATAAATCCAAGAATAAAAGAAAAAACAGTACTCATTAACCAATACATAATTGCAATTGCAATATAAAAAGGCATAACAACAAGATGTTTTGCTATTAAAAGTTGTGATGCACGTAATATTTCTGTTACAGTTATTATTGAAACTAAAGAAGTTTCCTTAAGCATACCTATAAAAGTATTTCCCAAAGGGGCAATTGCAACTCTTGTTGCTTGTGGCAATATAATTCTACGCATTGCCTGCCAATATGTCATTCCTAAGCACATTGCCGCCTCCATTTGCCCCTTTGAAATAGCTAGTAAAGAGCCTCTTATAGTTTCTGATAAAAAGGCACCAACATTTATACTAAGAGCTATAAATGCTGCTGTTAGTGGTTCAAACGTTATTCCCAAATCTGGTAAACCATAATATATAATAAATAATTGTACTAACAAAGGCGTACCACGAATTATAGAAACATACATCTTAGCTAAGGAGACTAATAACCGTTTTCCGGTTAACCTAGCTATAGCTACAAGCAAACCAATAATTAGTCCAAAAATCATTGAAACCATAGTTATAAGTAGAGTATAATAAGCTCCCCTTAAAAGAAAGGGTAATTCTAGAAAAACTAAATTCATACTTTTTAAGCCTCCTTAAATTGCAATGGAATTAATTTGTTGGCTCAACACCAAACCATTTTACAAATATTTCTTTATAGCTACCGTCTGTCTTCATATCTTCTAAAGCCTTATCTACAGCATTTAAAAACTCGGGGTTACCCTTACGAATAGCCATTCCCGCATAATCTTCTTTAATTGGATCCCCCACTGCTTTGATTTTCATATTATTTTTATCAACTATAGGCTTAATTGCAAAAATATTATTTACTGTAGCATCTATTCTACCATTGTTTAAATCTAATAAAGTAGTAACAACATCATTATAAGTAATAATTTCAAAATTCCCTACTTTTGGAATAATTTCATTTCTGAGATATGTTTCATCGTTTGTTCCAAGTCCAACACCTATTTTCTTACCTTTAAAATCATTGATAGATTTAATATTGTTATTATCTTTCTTTACAATAACATTAACAGAATTTTTTATATATGCTTTAGTAAAATCCATTGATTCTTTTCTTTCATCTGTAATTGTCATTTGACTTATTACTATATCAAACTTACTTTGTTCGAGTCCAGCCACCATACCTGACCACTCGTTAGTAATGAATTCAGCCTTAACACCAAGTCTCTTTGCTACGTCCTTTGCAATATCTGCATCAAACCCGTCAATTTCATTTTTTTCATTCATAAAATTATATGGAGGGTATGTTCCCATTAAACCAACTTTCATTGTTCCAGATTTTTTTATCTGGTCAAGTAAAGTAATCTTTTGTGCTTCTTTTTTTGCTCCACAACCAACTAGGATTATAGAAATTAACGCAACTGTTGTAAATAATTTAAGCATTTTTCTCATATTATCATTCTCCTTTTTTTATATCATTTTGGAATTCTCGGATAATAAATTCAACATATTTATCTAACTTCTTTTAAAGTTATTTTTTGTTTTTTCTTATATCTGTATACTTCACATGTTAATGTATTATAACACATATAGGATTAGTACTGTATTATAAGTTTAAATAGATTAACTTCTGTCTATTTGATTTTATAAAGTTTATTTAAAGTATAAAGCATGTAAAATATAATGGCGTATACTATCTTATGATAATATACGCCATTACATTTTGTGATTTCAAAGGAATTGTACCACATAATTATTCTACTTTTAGTAAAGATAAACTTACAGTTTATGTAACGACCTCAGAGGTCGTAGTAAAAACTGTAAGTTTTATTTTTACATAAATGTAAAAATAAACACCCCTGGGGTGCTTTTGAAGGAGAAATGACTGTGATTGACATCGATGGGATTTATGGAAATGAAACCGCACGTCTTGTTAAGCAATATCAGAGAACCAATAAATTAGTGATTGATGGAATTGTAGGTAAAGGTACCTTGCAAAGCTTACTCTTTTGTAGCAACAGTAAGTGAAAACACAGAAGAACAAATTAAAAATTATATCAATAGTCAAAAAGAAAAATAAAAAGGCAGGTGAATTTATCTATGGTAAAAGGATATAAGTATCGTATTTATCCTACAATTGATCATGAAACACAATTAGCTAAAACATTTGGTTGCGTTAGGTTTATTTATAATCAGATGTTAGCTAAAAAAATAGAATTATATGAAACTGTTAAAAAGAGTTTATCAAAAACGGACTGTAACAATGTAAAGTAAAAGCTAAATTACATAGAGAATTTATTGGAAAAATATTATTTGCTACTGTTAGTAAAGTACCTAGTGGTAAGTATTTTGTTAGTTTTAATGTAGAGACTGAAAATTTTAAATTACCTATAATTAATGAAATGATAGCACTTGACCTAGGTCTCAAAGAATTTCTTATAGACACAAACAATAAGCATATAGAAAGACCTAGATCATTATATAAATATGAGGATAAGTTAATTAAATTACAGAGACAGTTATGTAAAATGGTGAGGCATAGCAATAATTATAAGAAACAAACTAAGAGAATAGCTAAAATTCATGAGAAAATAGCAAATATCAGGAATGATTTTTCAAATAAGCTGTCTTCGCAAATTATTAACGATAATCAAGTAATAATTTCAGAAGACTTACAAGTTTATAATATGATCAAAAATCATAATTTGGCAAAGAGTATTCAAGATGTATCATGGTCAGAGTTTACAAGAAAACTAGAATATAAGGCAAATTGGTATGGGAGAACATATCATAGAATTAGCCCATGGTTTGCCGGTTCTCAGATTTGCTCTGAGTGTGGAGCAGTAAATAAGAAGGTTAAGCTATTGTCTATAAGAAAATGGACATGTGAAGAATGTAAATGCATTCATGATAGGGATGAAAATGCATCAAAAAATATTCTGAAACAAGGGATAAAAGAGTTAGGACTCAAAATAGCTATTTAATAAATTAGATTATAGAAATTCATATAGATAAAATGTAGGGTAGGAAATTATCCGAAGTATAACGCCCATGGAGTTAGTAGATTTCCGCTTCATAAAACATTTTCGATATTAATATTCCATCCTCGCGTGGGATTATAGCAAGTAAAGTCTCTCTAGTCCCCATGACAGTTTTGCCAATTGCAATCTTTTGCTCGGACATAAGCGCAACTCTCAGAAGTTCAAAAGCTTTATCTCCACCAGCTTCAGGTATAGCTTGATATGTTTTGTCATAGAAAATGGGGGAAATTTGATTAAGTTGTGCAAAGTGCAGTATCTGTATAGATTTTTCTTTTTCAGTTTTGATTTTTTCCAAATCATCATCTGTTACAACTACATAATGCTCTTTATCATATTCATATCCTTTAATGAGATCTTTTGATGTAACTTCTTCTCCGCAATGACTACAAGTCTTTTTATATTTTATTCTCGAATTATCTTCTTTATGAAGTTGGTTAAAATGAATATCGTTATCTTGCGTTGCAGTATACATTGATATTGGAATAGCGACAAGGCCGAAAGAAATAACTGTTTTATGGGCTATAGCCATTTTATAACACCTCACTTTTTAAATAGTATAACCAATATAATAATATATTAGTTATATAAGGTAATTTCTAATGATGTCACTAAATATAAAAGTTTTTGGTATAGAATTATACCGTTACAAAAATCCTAATTTTATAACAGTTTGAATAAACTAATGGTATAATATTCCTAAGAGTTACGTCAGATTGGTATTTTTATGCGAAGGTATATAGGGGGGCACTTAAAAATGAAAAATAAGAAAGCTATTGTTATAATAATTACATCTATAAGTATTATATTTGGTATTATCCTAGCATTTTATGTTAAAACCGGGTTTCCTAATAAACTTTATAATGGAATAAGGGGCATTGACTGGGTAATGATAACTGCGCTAATCCTTATGATTTTAACTATGACAATTAGCATTATCAGTTTCTTATTTAATAAAAAGAAAGCATTTAAAATGATTATTAGATTATATCCACATAATTACAAAATACAATCTAAATTACATATACTATCACTTATATTTATTGTATTTTCAATAATACTAGTATTTTACTCTCCATCTATATCAATAATATTACCTGTTTCAATTATAGCTGGATGTTTTGTATTACGTATCTTACCTTTTTATTTTGCTAATGGACTTTATGATAATGGAGTAATGTATTCTGGGATATTTTATTCGTGGGAAAATATTATAAGTCATAATTATAAAGAAGATAATATAATAACATTTGAAATAAATAGAACGCTTATTAGAAAGCCTTTAGAAGCTAAGCTTTTTTTCAAGTCAATAAGTTGTAGTGAGATTGATGAAATAATCCATAGGAGCAAAGCTCAATAGCTTCTGGATTTGAAAATTCACTGCCGTTATCGATGAGAATTACTAGTATATCTAATATTATTATATCTAATATTATTATATAACTTGTAAAGGTAAAATCTACCCTTTACTTTGTAAGACTAACTTCCACTGTTGAATGTATCGGGGTTAAGAGTAATACTTACGTTAACGTTTGTCTTTAAGAATTGCCTGCGATATAATGTAATTAATACCTATATATTTAATAAATTAACTAATAATTATAAGAGGACTGGAATTATGTTAGATTATACTGATAAAATGGGGGGATTAATATAAAAATTAAAGATTCAATTAAAAAAATAATTATTAATGTTTTATTGGTTATAATAGTTTTCGCTGTTACGAGTTACATTAAACCTTTGGTTAATTATTCAATGGAATTTAAAAATAGAATGTCTCGTGATTTTGAAGATTTTGGAACGGAGTTAGAAAATTTTAATGACCAAATATCACAAACTTTAAAAATAGATACTTATAATAAAGAAAAAGAGTTTATAAATAGAGAAATTACATTTGATTTTTATAGGTCAAATATAAATGCAGGACATGTTAGTAAGGAACCATATAATGATAATTACTGCATGATGTACCTTCATATAAATGACGTAATTAAAAATATATTATCAGATGAGTTAATAAGTCCACCAGAGAAAAAATACTTGGAAAGTTTGTATTCTTATAATGATGAGTTAATAAAGGAATGTAAACGTATAATAGGAACTGCATACAAAGATTATGATTTTGATAAACAGAAAGAAGTAGAAAAAAACATAGTGAAAATATATAATAATTATTCTGAAAAATCAGAAAATTTATTAAATGCGGAAAAATATAGTTTTATCAAGGAGTACAAAGGGGATTTTAGCAGTAAAGATTTTAATGAAGTAACCTTTGAAGATGCAAAAGAATATTGTAATCAACTTTTTTCAAAATTAAATAAAGATAGATCTTTACAGGATGATAACAGTTTGGATAGAAATATAGACAAATATACATTTATAACTAAGTCGCCATCAACAGGGTTTGAAATGCACGATGAGCCAGTTTGGAAAGTAGAGTTTGATAAAAAAACAAAAGAAGTATCGATAGAAGCTACTAACTTCACATTCTTCCCAAGAGCAAATAACGGATACACGGAGCAAGAGTTAGATAATTTAGCAAAGGAGACAGTAGCAAAATTCGATAATAGTGCATTTAGATATTATAAAAAAATTAGTTATGAAGAAAATACTAATGGTAAAAAAAGTATTAAAATTCGAAGTATTAAGTATGCATATATTGAAGAAATCAATGGTATATATGATGAAATGAAGAAAATAGAAATATGTTTAGAACGTGAGCCTAAAGGACTAATAAGTAGATTTAAAATAGTGTACCCTTATGATGAGAATATAATTGCACCAACAATAAGTAAAGAAGAGATATTAAAGAAAATACAACCAGGTTCTGAAATAATCGATATACTCACAATAAGAAATATAGAAGGTAAAACAGAATATGAAGTACATCTAAAATATAAAGATACAACATATGCTGCTGTATTTGATGGACAAAATGGTGACCTCAACTATTACGGAAGAGAGACAAGAAATTATAAGGCTCAATAAAGCTAAAAAAACATCAGGAAAATTATTAATTTTCCTGATGTTTTTTTAGTGAAGGAGGAATCATCCTATTTCCTACCTTTTTGTAACTACCGTACCGAAAAGTGGCTTCTTTTTTTTTGAACTTAATGGGTTTATACTAATACTCGTAGCAAGGAACCAAAGAAAAACAAAATCTAAATAATAGATTTGTTACTAATTAAAAGCAATTACCTTAGAGGAGGAACTACAAATGCAAAGATTTACTATACCAAGAGATATTTATTTCGGTGATAATGCCATAGATCATTTAAAATCAGTAAAAGGAACTAAAGCAATGCTCGTTATTGGTTCTCAAAGATTAATACAGGATGGAACAGTTCCAAAAATACAAGAATTATTAAAAGAAGCTAAAATTGAAACAATAGTATTTTCAGGAGTTGAAAATGACCCTTCAGTTGCAACAGTTAAAAGAGGGGTTGAAACAATGAATAAGTTCAATCCTGATGTAATAATTGGTATTGGTGGTGGTTCACCAATAGATGCTGCTAAAGCAATGTGGATATTTTATGAAAATCCAGAATTCACTTTTGAAGAAGCTGCTAAGCCATTTAACTTACCAGAGTTAAGACAAAAGGCTAAATTTATAGCTATATCAACTACAAGTGGTACAGGCACAGAAGTTACTTCATTTTCAGTAATAACTGATAATGAAACAGGTGTTAAATACCCAATAGCTGACTATAATATAACTCCTGATATTGCTATAGTTGATACTAATTTAGTACAAAGCATGACAAAAACATTAGTTGCTAACACTGGAATGGATGCTTTAACTCACGCCTTTGAAGCTTATGTTTCAAAAGCTAAAAATCAAATAACTAATGCAGTAGCTATAAAATCAATAGAAATGACTGTTGCTAATTTATTTGAATCATTTGAAGGAGAGATGCAATCTAGAAAAGATATGCATATAGCTCAATGTTTAGCTGGAATGGCTTTCTCAAATGCAATACTAGGAATAGTTCATTCCATGTCTCATAAAACAGGAAAAATATTCAATATACCTCATGGCTGTGCAAATGCAATATATTTATCATCTGTTATACAGTTTAATGCTAAGAACGCTAGTGCTGCAGATGCTTATGCTGATATATCTAAGAGATTAGGATTAAAAGGAGCAACAACAGATGAACTAGTTCAATCATTAATTAAGCTAGTTAAAGATTTTAGAACTTCTATGAAGATGCCTAATACCTTAAAAGAATTTGGAGTGTCAGAAGACGATTTCAAGTCTAACTTAGATGAAATTTCGAGGACTGCAGTGGCTGATGCTTGTACAGGTACAAATCCAAGAGAAACATCTGTAGAAGAAATGAAGAAATTATTTGAAGCTACTTATTATGGAACAGAAGTAAACTTCTAAATATATATAAAAGGTATAGGTAATTAATAATTAGCTATACCTTTTGCTTTTTATATCAACAAATAGATTTTAAGATGTATGATTTTGGTGTTTGTAAATATACCTTAATTTGTAGACATATAGGGATACGGCAACATAGCACCTTCCCTATCTACGCATCTTTCATTTAACCGCGATCTAAAAATATTCTTATAAAGCGAAAAAAGTATAAGTGGTGCGATTTACTATGCGATTTCATATCTAATTCATAGCTTTTGCAACTTAAATCAATCATAAAAATCACTCCTTCCCTTTATATTCTACATGTAATAGCTTATGAACCTTTCCTTTTAACAGCCCCTGATACAATGGCATCATCACTGGATTTACCTCGGAACGTTTTATGCTACTCATTCTATCTGCTTCATATAATCCTGCACCACGTTTTTATTTTCCTTCAGTTTTTGCAAATGGTTGTCCTGCACCACAAATGCATCCTCCTGGGCACGCCATAACTTCCATAAAGTCATAATGAGCAACACCTGCCTGATTTTTTTTTACAATCTTATCTGCGTTTTTGAGTCCACTTACCACTGCAATCTTAATTATGCGATTATCCACAGTAATACTTGTTTCTTTAACCCCTTCCATGCCACGTACACCATCGCCCTAAAAAATTATTATTCTTTATAGTAATATCTATCCATGAATCTTTTTTCCTTTTCTCCATTTATTGCACCTACCTAACTTTATCCTATGGTAATAGTATCATAATTAAGAATAATTTTTATAAGGTTCTTGAATATATACTGCTTAATTATTTAGATCTAGATATGTTTTAAGGGATTCCCCAGTTTGGAAATCCCTTCTACTATTTTTCTAACTTATAACTTGAATAGAATATTTTTATAATTATCCTTCGACATAAAGCACCAGATAGCAGGTTACATAGCGAGGAATCTATTCCAGAACTTGCTAACCATTGATTTACGCATTCTTCGACAAGTGACAGTCACCCTTGCAGGGTGAACGTTAGTACGCCCTGCAAGCTTTTACCTTTTTTTAGGTTACTGTCCAGACCCCATAGAAGAAACTGGAAACAGTTTCTTCTTGCTAACTAAATTACTTAACTATTTAATTTTCAGTAATAATTTTCGGTTAACTTATTTATAATATTAGATAAGCAATAGGTATAGTTATTATTAATGTGAGTACTGTCCTTTCAAACCAAATTACAATTATCTCAGGTACACTTATTGGTATATCAGTTGATAATATGCATGGTATTGATGCAGAAAAAAACAATATTGATGAAATTGATACTACAGCAACTACAAATTTTGTTACAAGAGGAGCACCAACAACTAATAATGCCGGTAAAAACATTTCTGCTATACCTACGGCACATGCTTTTGATGCAAGCAATGGTTCTGGCAATTTAAACAATAAAGTTATTGGGTAAAAAACATACCCTATTATATTAAACACAGGGGTATATTTTGCAAGAATTAACCCTATTAATCCTACAGACATTATTGATGGTAATATCCCCATTGCCATAATAAATCCATCTTTTAAATTTTCAATAATATTCTTTCCTATTGGAACTGAATTTTGGGCCCCCTCGAGTCCTGCTTCCCACGCATTTTTAAATATATTTCCCTTTTTAGATATTTCAGGATTGCCCTTTTGATTATTGTAATAATCATCAGACTTTTTGCTTAGAGGTCTTATTCTTACAGTAATAGCTGTAACTATAAATGTAATCACTAATGTTACTAAGAAATATTTAGTCCATAAATCCATCATTCCGAGTGTTTTTGCAACTACAATCATGAAAGTAGCAGATACTGTTGAAAATCCTGTAGCAATTATTGAAGCTTCTTTAATTGTATATTTACCCTCTTTATATACCCTATTCGTAATTAAAAGTCCGATAGAATAACTTCCCACAAAAGAGGCTACTGCATCAACAGCAGAACGTCCCGGAGTTTTCCATATAGGCCTCATAACTGGTTTCATTAGAACACCTATAAATTCCATCATTCCATAACCAACTAAAAATGCTAAAAATACTGAACCTACAGGAACAATTATTCCTACTGAAATAACTAATGTATTAAATAAAAATGGAACCATATCTTCTTCAAATAGAAAGCTTGGTCCAATCTTAAAGAAGGCCATGAATCCTATTAATATACCTAATAATTTAAGTAATGAAAATACTAATGTTACCTTATTTTTATTCCATGTATTTTTGTAGAAAGGATACACTCCACCTAAAATAATAACCACTAATCCATAAAATCCAGCACCACTCGAAGATAATCCTTTTATTGCTGTAACTAAATGGTCTATGGGTATAGTGGCCTTCCCATTTATAGTTATTGTTATAAAAAACATAAATATTCCAATGACACTATAACCTAAAAATTTAAATACATTGGCCCCATTGTTAACGTTTACTTTTTCTGAATTATTCATAATTCACCTCACTTTTTTTTATTCTTATTATAACTTATTCTTATTATAACTTATTCTTATTATAACTTATTTATAACATCAAATCGTCTAATAGGTGTAGCGTACGCAAAAATGATATTTCGTACGTTAATAAAAGCATAGCCCCATAAATGTAATGATTTAGGATGAAAAGTCTCCTAGAGGTCACAAAATCAATGTACTATTTTTATAATATATCTCATAAAACAATACATTCAAATACATTAAAATACACAATAAGCCTTTATATATCAACGCTTTATGCTGTTTTTACGAATGTAAGGTTTTAGTCAAAATCGTACATTCGTTTGTGACGTAATTAAAGAAAGATACGACTTATAAACAGCTAAAAATTATCTTAATATAATATTCACACTAAAGGTCAAGTTGATTTTTCAATTTCTTACTCTTGTAGAAAATAAAACTTCCACAGATAACATAAAAAATCAAAACAATAATCCCTATTGGCATTTCATTGAAAATCTGCCCTGTATCTTGTGTCCCCATATAAATCAGATAAATTGCAGGTAATGCTCCTAATAATCCTCCCCAAAACCTGTCTTTGCTTAAAAAAATACCCGCAGATAAAAACAAAAGTAACCCAATTATAACAACAGGCGAAATATGCCCAACGTTATCGAGTGCTATCAAACCATAAGGAACTGTAAAAATAATTACTGGTATATAAAACACTATTTTTTTCCTCTGAACCTCCCCTAAACATAATTAATTATTACTCATTTTTTTACCATTGTGAAGCAATATATTTACTTAATTATACTATTAATAATATAATATCCATATAGCTTTAAAAGATGTAGTTGTATGGTACCCACTTTAGACCCGTGAAGAAGCCCGTGCAGCTGTATTTGAGTATGTTGAGGTGTTCTATAATCGGCAGCGAACCTAATTATTGGGTGAGGGTCACTTTCCCTATATTCTATTTTCAAAACCTAAACTGATAAAAGTTCATAACCATATATTTTAAATTAACACACAATACAATCCAAAGAACTATTTGTAATATTGTAATAACATTACTCTTTCTTTTATCTTTTAATGTTAATTCATTTATTAGTTTATCAGGTATAAATTTTCTAAAAAAACTAGGAAAATGTTTTTCAAGTAAATTTAATAAATATACACCTAAAAAAGTCCCCACAATATTCAAAATAATATCATTAATATCTGCTGCTCTTATAATTAAGACTTGTGTAATTTCAATTCCTAGCGAGATTCCAACACCCTGTAAAACTATATGTTTTACCTTTTTTTCTCTTTGAGATAGTAATGCAGCACAAAATCCAAAGGGAATAAACATAAAAATGTTTCCAAAAATATTTACAAATCCGTGTATTGTAAATTCAATCATTCCTTTAAATGTAATAAAGTTTATACTTTTTAATGATTCATCAATGTGTTCAGCAATATATGGTAACCAAAAAAAATTTATACTTGTTCCTAGCGTTAATGTTCCAATTAAAATAAATGAATACATTAATGCAATAACACCTAGTTCTCTATATTTCGTTGTTTTAATTTTCAAATATTGGCGTTTTTTCATTTCTAAGATTCTATGTATTAATACAAAAGGCATTAAAATAATAAAAAATGGCATTATCATTATTAAATTATGAGTAATATATTCCATAATTCCTCCTCTTATCAGCAATCAAATAATAACTGATTGCTGTATGTAATCTCTAACTTATTTTTTTAATTATACTATATATGATATGACACATATATCCTATACAAGAAAGTTAAAATCATACATTCAGTTAATGCGTAATTTTATACCAATGTGACGTAACTTTTAAGAATATTATACCACTAGATACTATTTTTACAAACCTATAACCATCACAATAAGTAGGGTATTTGTGTTAGTACAATTCTATGTCACAAAAGTACCTATTTTATATTTTGTGACATCACAAAAGCGTTAATGTGACTTATGTGATAGTATTTAAAGGTAATTATTGTCATGTGGCTGTTTTTTGCACATTAATCGTTACCGTACCTCTTTCGCAAATGCCCCTGGGGTGTTTATTTTCACATGTATGTAAAAATAAGCTAATAAAATGTAGTTAGGAAAATGGTTTAGATGGTTTCACTATCGAATTAGAAAATAAACAAGTAGGTGAATGTGCTATTTGTAGTAGCTGTAGTTAAAATTTCAATAATGTTCTTAAAATATTATTAAGGGAAGCCGATTATTTAAGTTGGATACGTAGCTTGAAATTAGAGGAACAGTGAGTAGATTGATGTTATAATAAAATTATATAATATGAGAAAGAAATTTATAAATTATAATTTTATAGGTAGAAATTTATTTTGATGAAAGAAATAATAATTAGAAATAGGATTCCAGAAAAGACAATGGCACATCTTCAGCTTTTATTTGTAGCCCTAGGTTGTTACTTATGGCTTTTTTATTCTACAAGAGAAAATCCTTTTGGGAGGTTTAATTGGGGCAATTCTTCTACTTCTTTCTTTAGTAATTGCAATTATTAAGAAAATATAAAACTAAGTTCTTTAAGTGAAACAAGGGTTGAAAAGGGTGATATGAGATTTAAAAAAGGAATTCAAAAGAGACATGGCTAGTATGAGCTGTGATTAAGAGTTAATATTGTGAAAAGCAACAACAATGGAGGTGTAATAAATGGAAGAGAAAAAAATAAACTTTGGATGTTCACTGGATTGTTTCGGGAATTGCTCTATGGTAGCAACAGTGAAAAATGGCAAAATTATTAAAGTTGAAGGAAATAAGCATCATCCTTTAACTAAGGGAGTAATTTGCGTGAAAGGGAGAAAACATCTGGAGAGAGTATATCATCCTGATAGAATATTGAGCCCTAAAAAGAAAGTTAATGGCAAATGGGTGGACATAAGTTATGAGGAAGCTTTAGATGAAATTTCGAGTAGGCTCATTTCATATAAAAAAGAATATAGCAGCGAATCTGTACTTTTGTTCTCTGGTGGTGGTTATAGTGGGATTAGTAAGTCTGTAGATGAAATGTTTTTTAATTACTATGGTGGAGTAACAAAAGCTATAGGTAGTCTATGTTTAGGCGCTGGTAAGGAAGCACAAAGAATCGACTTTGGCTCCAATAAGGAGCATGATCCTAAAGATATACTAAATTCTAAGACTATTTTTATATGGGGTAGAAATCCTGCAGATACAAATATTCACTTAATGAAATATTTGAAAGAGGCAAAGGATAGAGGAGCAGATATTTATGTTATTGATCCAATAAAAACAAATACTGCTAAGGTAGCTTCAAAATATATTAGATTGAATCCAGGGACGGATGCTGTCTTAGCTTTTGGTATAGCGAACTACCTTATTGAGAATAACTTGATTAATAAGGACTTTATAGTGGAGAATGTTAAAGGATACGCGGATTATAAGGAGTATGTAAAGCAATTTAACCTAGAGTGTGCGGAGTCGATTACAGGAGTAGATAAAGAACATATTATTAAACTAGCAAAGGCATATGGAGAAAATACACCGTCTTCAATTTATATTGGATATGGACTACAAAGATATAGAAATGGTGGAAACAATGTGAGAGCAATAGATTCCTTAGGTGCTATCACAGGCAATATTGGTAAAAGTGGAGGGGGAGTTAATTACTGTCATAAAACTATTAGTAAGTACGTAGTTAGCCATGTAGATAAAAGTGAAGAACTCCCAATGAAAAAGAGAAATTATATTATAGGTCAATTTGCTGATTTTGTATTAAGCACTAATAATCCTCCTGTGAAGTGTATGTTTATAAACAAAGGAAATCCACTGGTTCAAGTAGGTGATATAAATAAAACTCTTGAAGCTTGTAAGAAGATTGATTTTATTGTAGCTATTGATTTGTTTATGACAGATTCAGCCAAAGCTGCAGACCTTGTGCTACCAGCAACTAGCATCCTTGAGGAAGAGGATTTTATTTATACAGGAATGTATTCGCCTTATCTTAGCTATTCGGAGAAGGTTATTGAACCTGTGAACAACATCCTGGGTGAATATGAACTTTTTAGAATCCTTGCTAAAAAAATGGAATTAAATAAGTATCCAGATATTGATAAGGAAGTCTTCTTTAGAGGTGCCTTAAAGCCTCTTATGGAGAAGGCTAATGTGAGCTATGAATACTTAAAAGAAAATTACTTTGCCCTAGAAGGGGAAGAAATACCTTGGAAAGATGGAAAGTTTGACACACCGTCTGGGAAATATGAACTTTACTCTGAAACTGCTAAAAATCAAGGATTAAGTCCGTTGCCAGAGTATATACCTATAAAGGAAAGGGATGAAAACTATTCACTAAGGTTATTATCGCCCCATCCAAAAAATTCACTTCATTCCCAGCATTTTGCCTTTGAAGAAGAAAAACCAATAGCTTATATAAGCGAAAACACATTAAAGCAGCAGGGCTTTGTAAATAACCAATTAGTAAAAGTAAAGTCAAAGTACGGTGAAATTGAGGCATATCTATTTATAAGCGATATTGTAGGGGAAAATATAATTATGATCTATGAAGGTATGTGGCATAAAAGTGGCTCTGTAAATATGCTAACAAGTGATGAAGTAAGTGATATAGGGGATCAAGCCGCATACTATGAGAGTTTTTGTAGATTAGAAAGTAGGGATTAACAATCTATTACAAAATTGAAGGAAAAAGAAGGTACATGTTGAATATATGTTAAATGTGGGATTAAAGAGTCAAAAATTTTGTCTGGTAAAGATATAGCTAAAAAAGAGAAGGAAGGAAAGGTGTATATTATGGAATATCCAATGAGAAATGGTATCTGTTATGATCCCGTTGAAGATACAGAGGCTTACAAGAAAGCAATGGAACAAATTGAAAAGGAATTGGATGGATGCATGAAAGGTGTAAATGGAATGGGAAAATGCCATATTTATTGGAGT
>JBLHPD010000092.1:0-18069 GCA_047624165.1 Clostridium sp.
CGACCATCGCTTTATATTATCACAGGCATTTCCTATTGGGAATGCCTGAGTAGTAACAGCATTTTTACATCTACCTCCTCGCGTTCATTATTTTTCAGTAATCACGGAATAATACAATTCACCAGTCGAATCAATCAACGCTGCATAAACGTCTTTTACATTTGCAATACCCTTTTTAAGCAATTGTTCATTCAGCCATTTATCATCATATCCTAATTCTTTCAGGTTCTTTTCTACAATCTTTCCATCATTAATAATCAGTGTAGGAAGCCCCCCACCCATGGTTTGAATATCTAAGTCCTTTGGAGTTACTGGCTGATAATCGGATTTTCTAAGAATACTTACATGGCCGCTGGTTTCCAAAATTGCAGATTCCACTTCACTAATATTAGGCGAATCTATACTCCTCATATCCGATAGAAGCAGTTCTAATGGAAAGAAGGCTTTCGTCATGTTAGGACGGAGAATTTTGCCCCCTGAAATTAATGGTATTGATTCGCCCATTACAACTTTAGCGAAAGTTCTATTTTTTACAGAAATATAGGATATAAGATAGTGAAGAATGTATAGAACTACGACAATAACACCAGTGTTAATAAAGCTTATTTTAGCTTCAAATAAAGGAGCCGCTGTAATTCCACCCATCATCCAGAAAAATGTAAAATCATATGCTGCAAATTGACCTCCAGATCTGTAAGGGAGCACTTTTCCTTCAACATACAGCAAGAACCCAACTACAATACATCTTAACGCGAATACAAAGGGACTAATTTGCTGAGCTGTTCCAAATATATCTTTTAATAATTCCATTATCATCCCTTCTTCACTATATATTTATATAAACTGTCCCATCTGACTCAATCATAGCTAAAAATATATCTTTTGGATCTATAATACCCTTTTCCATTAATTTCTCTATAAGCCACTTATGATCTAATCCCATCTTATGAAGATTTTTTTCTTCTATTTTCCCATCATAAATAAGCGTTGTAGGTAATTCTACCATTTTAGGTGGTAAGTTCATTTGCTTTCGTGTAAGGGGTAGGGCCTCAGGCTTTTTAATAACATTTATTTTCCCATTTGGCTCCAATATAATGGAATCGATTTCTGATAGATTATATGCTCCTTTTAATCTTAATTGCCCTAATAGGTTATCTAGTGTTACATGGCAATCAAGCATATTCTTCCTAAGTATAATTCCGTTCTTCATTAGTAATGTTGGTTTGCGGTCAATTGCTTTAGGCCATTTTAAATCTAAATAAGACAAAAATATATTTATAAAGGCATATACAAAAACAATTACTATTCCAGAAGTAAGAGAAGATTCAGGATTTAACATTCGGATAGCTGCTAAACTCACAATTCCAGCAGCTACTAAATAGTTATGACCTGACAAAATTCCTACTTGACGGTGACCCATTATGCGAGTGGCAAAAATCAATGCAATATAAAGTATAACAGCCCGTAAAGCTAAGGCAAATGCTGATAAGTTCTTACTTCCTTCCATAAATGAATTCCATTCCAACTTAATTCCTCCTATTTATAAATCATTTATTTGCCTTACTTCTTATTAAATGTTTAGTAACAATCTTTTTTATATTTAACAATTTAATCCTACCCTTATTAGAATGGTTTTTTCTAATAAGCTATTTTTATTCATATAACTCCATGATTATCATTATGGAATCTACTTTATCGTTAATTATTCTTATTTGATGGATCAATAAAACTTTAATTGTATATTATTATTTTTATTGCCTAAGATATATAGTGAATGCTAAGTAATTAATAATGATTTAGCACCAATGAGGAATACAGGAGGGGATTATGCTCAACAAGCTCAGGATTCCCAATTAAAACAACTTTGCAACAAGCTTGCTGGCGAGGAGCAACATCACTATAATATTATTGATGAAATGCTTCAAGGAAAACAACCTAACCTTAGTCATGGTCAGCAACCTATGGCTCAAGGCGGACAAATTCAACAATCCTCTTATCAGGGAGCTATGAATAATGTAGGTGATGAAGTACTTTGCAGTGATTTATTAGCATCTGAAAAATATGTGTCCGGTACTTATGACACTGGGATTTTTGAAGCTGCAAATACTGTGGTAAGGGAAGCGCTACAACATATTCAAAAAGATGAACAACAACATGGTCAAGAACTCTTTAATTATATGAATAGTCATGGTTTATATAATGTAAAATAATACTTGAGTCAGATGGTTTCTGTATATTGCAGGAGCCATCTTTTTTATATTCCATTGTGACCGATTGTGATTATCTATTGACTAAAATAATTCCCATGAAAAAAGGTAGAGCCCTTTATTTAGACTCTACCCTTTGGGGTATATTTTCGTTTTTTTGTGCAACTATAAATCCTTGCAACTACATAGAAGCTTTAGGTTTAAAAGTACTACAGCAAGTTCCAGCTGATGACTCTACTTTATTATCACCATTAGATCTAATCTCTACGCTTTCTGCATGACATTCGTGACTTTTATTATGGTGGCATTCTTCACACATACATTTCATAATGTTTTTACCTCCTTTTAAAAGATTTCCTAGTTATCATGTTCAATTTAGAACTATAGTATTCGCACTTAATTTCGGTAGTGGTATCATATAAAGGAAAAGTACAATGAATAAGAATAATAGATAAATATATAACACTAAAAACTAGGTGCTTTAATGTATAAGAAATTAACCCCTACAATGTTTAGTAGCGAGTATAACAAAGCTTTAGCTGGATTAATACTAGCAAATTCAGCTAAAGAATTAGGAATGGAGGTATCTATGTTTTCTGCCTTCTGGATCTGCTTCTATTGAGAGAACCCAATATAGATATAAGCGAATGCAAGTCAACAATAGAGAACCTTATGGGAACAATGATCCCAAAATGACCAGACGAATTACCACTTTCTAACATGAATTTTAGTGGTCTTGGGGAAAAAATGCTTGAATCTATGATGAATGAAGATGGAACACCTACTCTATCAAAATTCCTAGAAGGCGCTGTAAAAAAGGGTGTTAAGTTCTATGGTTGTAAGCTTTCAATGGAAGTTATGGGCTACCTCCTTTCTGAACTACATGTAATTGAAGCTACAGCTTATCTAAAGATGCACTTCAATCAGATATACAATTATTTATATAAGAATAAATGCAACTAAATCTACTGACACTAATCAATAGGATCTAACTTGGTATTAGCTCCCCGATATTTAACTAATTATAAATAGCTGATATTCTTTTAAATTAGAAAAACTAGGGGACCCCCTAGTTTTTCTAATTCATATTGGATTAAGCATATTATAAGGTAAAATATTTACTTTGCACAAGTAAATAATCTTAAAATAGTAAAGAGTACTTCCATAAATTCAAAGTAGCACTATTTACCAAATAAAATTCTATATACCTTTACATATTAGCCATTTTTCTACATTCATCAGCACATGTGCGACATTCTGTAGCACATTGTTTGCAATGTTCATCTTTAAACATTTCACATTCCGTAGCACATTTTTCACAAATAGTAGCACAGAGTTTGCAATGGTCTTTTGCTAATTGTCCTTCCATTGACATAAGTGAAGATGACATTTGGCACATTTGTGCACATTCAACAAGCGTACTTATACAGTTCTTTCTTGCTGAAACATCAGGCTCATTTAAACATGCTTTAAAGCATTCATAACATGTTTGCTCACACCTATTACATTCATCAATACATGATTGGTTTTTATTTGTTGCCATACCCATTTTATTAGCCTCCTAGAAAATAATTTATACATTCATTGAGTATGGTTTGCAAAAAACATAATACCTATACTAAAATTAATTTTAATTTTTGTCCCTGTTCCTAAATAATTCTTTAAATCGCTTCACAGCATATTTACCGATATCACTTAACCATTTCCACACATTATCAAGGGGCTGCTTTTTCCGCAAATAGATCTTGATAATCAATAAAAGAATGAACAACACAAATCCTACAATTACTAACACAACCGCAACCGAATTTTCTTCATACATTGCACTGCCAAAAAGTTGTGCAGTTGCCGCATATCTTGTAAGATAGTTGTTTGCCGGTGAAGGCAATTCTACCATTGTAACTGATTTTATATCGCCAATTTTTGCTATCATATAATGATAATAGCTGTTTTTAGTTAAAAGTTCTGCACCTGCACCACCTGAAATCAGATACCGCACTCCATCCTTTGTATATTCCAAATAGCTGTGAATATGTGATAAGTAAACTGTGTCCACATGGTAGGTACTCATAAGGTTTTCAAACTTTGCCGCTTCCTGTGGGTCTTGGAATCCATGCTCCATATCCTTAGTTTCATTATAATTGTTTAACTTCTGTTCTGCCCAGTTATCTCCACTTTTAACTTCGTTTACATAATTCGGAATTTCATTGGGTGTTACACCGCTTCTTGGATCATGCGGCGGAATATGTGTAACCACAAAAATGCGTTTACCCTGTGACTTTTTCAAATCCTTTTCTAGCCATGTATATTGTTGGTCTGAAATAGCCTGTTTTTCAGACCATCCGGGAGATGAATCCATAAATACAAAATGACTGTCTTCTATATCAAATGAATAATATGCTGGTCCATACAGCATGGTATAGGTGTCACGCCCATTGCCACGAATATCATGATTACCGAGAGTGGTACAAACGGTAGTAGAAATTTTTGACAACATTTGGTTGAACAATCTGTATTGATTAGGTTTTCCACTGAATACAAGATCACCGTTATCTATGACAAATACAGGATTTTTCCCATTTACCTGCTGAATAATATTATCAAATGTATCATATCCATCCCGATTATCTCCGAGAATGATGTATTGATATTTACCTGTGCTGTCTGATTGTAATGGTTCAATTTTTATAGTTTTCCCAGAGCTTACCACAATACTTAACTTTAATGTATTGACCGCCACTTTCGTCATTGACAGGTTACTGCCTGCAATGCTCTTTGCGTAAAAATCAGGGTTTATATTTTCAATTAATAATGAAATAATTGCATCACTATCTCCCTTTACTATTACTTTAGGCAAGGGTGATAGTGCCCTGATCACAAGGCTTTCATTACCATCTTTCCCCTTTTGACGACCCTTCACAAAACCTCCGTAAACAGTTACCTGTGCATTCGAGGTTTGATAAGTTGAAGTGGATTCATCGGGGTTAAACTTAAGTGGAATGCTGACAAAATCTCTGCTGATATTGTAGCTGCTTTGGGCATTGTAAATAAATACGCCAACCCCAGTAACAAGGCATAGACATAAGACAATTATTGTTAAGTTGATAATTTTCTTTATTTTCATAATCACACCTCTTACTATATTTTTGACACTTTCAAGTGTTTGTATTCTAAAATTATCATAACAAATATTGCTGTATCTATGATTACCATCATCAGCATAAGCACTGATAGGCTATTCATATAACTATACATTTCATATGCAATGAACGATGCGAAGACAAGCATAGCAAGTGGGTATGCCCACAATCTTTTCGTAAGAAGCACCCAAACTACTGCCATTTTAGTTATACCATGTAGCATCATATAAACTGCAATCGAATGTTGTGAGTTAATTGAAAAGTTTTGCCCTACAGTAATAAAGTAATTCATTGCTATATCCTTTGGATCTTCTATCAGTTCTGGAAGCGCAATAAGCCTTATAAGTCGGTTAAGCCACTCATAATTCAGAACAATCAAAATAAAGCCGCCAATAAATTCTATCAGCGCATCTACGCCTTTCATAACCAAGCCGCCATAAAACCCGATATTTATAATATTATACTTGTTAAGTGATTTTTTCATAATTTCCTCCTTACCTTGAATTGAGGTAACCGCATAGTAATCATCACTACTTCAATGATTATTTTTAAAATTCAATTTAAAAAATAATTTTATCATTTCATTGTTTTGTCCCATTTTACAGTTGCTATTTAATCACTAGACAAATTATACCATCAAACACCATTTTTATAAACTATAGTTTGAAATGCATGATATACATGATATACATGATATACAAAAGTTTTACAAAGGGTGTTAATGCCTATTGCTCCATATATAATTATTCTCTTTTCATTCTTTTCTACAAGCCCGATCATTCCGGATTCAGAGAGTTTTGGAGACTTTATATCAAGAGTAGAAAACATAAAAACTGTTATAGAGTATGATAAAAAGGTATCCCGTGAGTTTGAATCTACCAAAAGAGAATTAGATGAAAAACAGCAAAATCTAAATAAGACAAAAGATATTTTAGTTAATTTGCAAGTTGAAAATAAGCAGAAGATGGACAAGATAATCGTCAATAAAGAGTCACAAAATAATTTGATAGCCGAGTTAATAAGCAAAGAAGTTCTTCTAGCCAGTCAGATAAGTAATTCTCAAATATCAGTAAATAAAAGCATAGTAAAAATAAATGAAATAAGAAAATCTGTGCCTACATATATACCCTCAAGAGGTTCAGCCACTATTTCATCGAGTGCTGTAATAGCCTATGCCTCAAACTTTCTTGGCACACCATATTTATGGGGTGGGACAACACCTTCGGGTTTTGATTGCTCAGGATTTACGCAATACGTATACGCACATTTTGGAATATCAGTAGGAAGAACCACTTTTGATCAAATAAATGATGGTGTACAAGTATCTAGAGAAAACCTTCAAGCAGGAGATTTGGTTTTCTTTGGAACCTTTGCTAACCCACATCACATGGGTATTTATGTTGGGAATAATAATTATATACATGCTCCTCATACAGGAGATGTAATTAAAGTTTCCCCTATGTCAAGAAGTGATTATGTAACGGGTAGACGAGTAAAGTAAAATGTATATATTGTTAGAAGTATAATACTAACGCTAGTTCAATTTCTACTAATAAAAGCCCTCAGAAATAAAAAGGCTTATCCATATGCTACATGGATAAGCCTTTCTATTTTACTTGTTTATTAGAGAATGTTTATAGATTTGTGTAAATAACAACCCTATCAAATTATTATATCAAAGGCTTAAATAATTTAGAGTATTTTATTATTTAATAATGCATTTTTTTTACTATTATATTCTTCTTCATTTATTTCTCCACGAGCAAATCTTTCATTTAAGATATCTAGTGAATTATCTCTAGTTCCTATATCTTTAATATTTTTATTTTGCAATAGTTTATATATTGCAAATACAACAATTGCGATTATAATTATAGGAATGATCATTCCAAATACTCCTCCCATCATATTGTTTCCATACCCATATCCATATCCCATCATATTAAATCATCCTTTCTTTATTTTTTTGTTTTTTATCCATAGATTTGTCTTAATTATTTTAAATTTATTATTTTAAATTTATTATATTAATTTCCCACTCATCTAATTTTCTCCTATTATTTCTTTCTCTATACACTTATTCTACTACTCAATTGTGTGGTAATTATGAAGCTGATTTATTTTATTTTAAAAGGTCTTACCATCATTTAGAAGGTCTTACCATCAATGCCCTTATTTTCTTCTCCCTCAATATTAATTATAAGTTTATTCGGCAAACATACAATTAGTTGGCCTGGCTTAGAAATCCATCCAACTTTAACATCCACTTGATTGGGACAATCCGCAGCTTTTACCCTAATACCATTATGTTTAACTGATATGATATTGTAATTGCCTTTATCTGTTTTTATAGTAACCTCTTGTGGCTCTACTACCTTATTTAAATCAATAGTTTTAAGTACCTTGCCCTCGCTCTTAATAACTGCAATATTTTCTGACCCCTTAATGGAAGTTTTATATATTGATGCTACGCTTAAAGCTATTACCACAATAATTGAAAGTACTATTCCAACTATCTTATCGCCACTCTTCATAATTAAACTCCTTGTTTTCTAAATTAAAATATTTTTAAGAACTGAACAAAGATATAAAATTTTTCTTATTTATTATAACCTATACCCATTATACAAAATACTTATAAATATTTTATGTAGAAATGCACTAACTAAAAATTCTTACAACTAAATAGAATCTGGCATAAGTAATACATTCAGAAACACATAAAAAATATTTATGCGTTAATTATTTTTTAATATAGTAATTTCTTTACATAATCTACACAACTTTTTTATATAATTTGAATTATGATTTTTATTCATAGAATTAAAAACACAATCTTATTATTCATAAAACTTTCAAGATAAAAATTCATTGAATACAACATGAAATATTATATTAAAAAAATTAGGGGGTAATAAGGTGAACGTTAAAAAAGAAAAAATTAAAGTCTTTGACATGACATGTACATCCTGTGAATCAAGAGTAGAAAAAGCTGTTTTAAAATTAGAAGGTGTTAAAACCGCTAAGGCTAGCTTCAGTAATCAATCTTTAGCAATAGAATACGATATGGCGGTCTGTAACTGCGAACAAATTAAAACTGCTATAAAAACAGCAGGTTATAGTACAGAAAGTTCAGGTAGCTACAAAATAGCAGGTATATTTATAATCGCAGCTGCAATTATATTAATTGGAAATTCATCAAATGGCATTGACATGACCTCTAAACTGAGTGGCGCTACATATTTTGTTCTATTCATTGTTGGAATGCTTACTTCAATACATTGCGTAGGTATGTGTGGCGGAATAATGCTATCACAAAGCATAAATAAAGATAGTAAAAGCAAATTTGATTCCATTAAACCTGCTCTTTTATACAATGCAGGTAGAGTTGTATCATACACAATAATCGGTGGAATAGTTGGTTCTCTAGGTTCAGTGCTTTCGCTCTCTATATCTGCGAAGGCTGGACTTCAAATATTTGCCGGTGTCTTTATGATTATAATGGGCCTTAACATGAGTGGCTATAGCCTATTTAGGAAGTTTAATATAAGGCTTCCATGGTCTGCCTGCTCAGTTAAGAAAAAGCCAAAGGCTCCTTTTTTAGTTGGTGTTCTAAATGGACTTATGCCCTGTGGACCTCTTCAGACAATGCAACTGTATGCTTTAGGAACTGGAAGTGCTGTTAATGGTGCCTTGTCAATGTTCATATTTTCACTCGGTACAGTACCCTTAATGTTGACCTTTGGTGCATTATCGGGCCTCATTAGTAAAGGATATACAAAAACCCTTTTAAAATTTAGTGGAATACTAGTTGTAGTTTTAGGTATTATAATGGGAACTAGAGGGCTAGCACTCGCTGGTGTAACCGTGCCTTCTACATCTTCATTAACTGCTAGACTATATGGTAATAAAACATCTGAAGTGGCTTCACCGGCTGCTAACCCAACAATAGAGAATGGAGTTCAGATAATCAGAATGACTGCAGATGATGCAGGTTATACTCCAAATGGCCTGTATGTTCAAAAAAATATGCCTGTAAAATGGATAATCGATGGCAAAGCATTAAACTCCTGTAATGGAGAAATTATTGTACCTGACTTAAATATCAAAAAAACCTTACAACCTGGTGAAAATATAATTGAATTTACACCAAAGGATGGAGATATAAGCTTCAGCTGTGGAATGGGTATGATTAGAGGTGTAATTAAAGTGGTTGATAATGTTGCTTCTGTGGATACCTCAAAACCTGATTCATCAATACCGACTCCATCTAGCGGAATGGATTGTTGCAAATGACCTGTGGGCATCTGATACATCAGAAAAGATTATATAAGTGGTTAATAACAATGTTGATGCCTTAGTTCATAAATTATATTCTCTATCGGGGGGCGGAGGTAATCCTTCGTACCACTATCATCTTTCATATTTTTTTAAAATAAAAGGTCCAAATACTATATTTCACATAGTATTTGGACCTTTTACATGTTATAGCTTCAGTATATAAATTAAGCTTTTTCTATTTTTGTAACTACATTGCCGGGCTCTTCGATAGCTCCATTAATAGCATCATCGGAAACATCGCCGTTAATTTCAACAATAGCATGATTTTTTTCAAGACTCACATTTATGTTTTCTGCTCCAAGTGAATCAAGTTCCTGTACAACATTATTAACACAATGTGCACAAGACATACCTTTAATTGATATTTTCTTTTTCATTTTTATTTCTCCCTCGATTTTATTTTAAATTTTAAATCTAACTTAATGGTTTAAATCCCTTTAAGCGTAATGCATTTGTTAATACTGAAACCGAACTAAAACTCATTGCAAGTGCTGCAATAATGGGGTTCAAAAGTGGACCACCAAATAAATGTAGCACTCCCATTGCAATTGGTATTCCAAGAATATTATACCCAAATGCCCAGAATAGATTCTGCTTAATATTCATTATAGTTTTCTTACTAAGTTGTAACGCCGTAGGTACATCCATTAAATCACTTCTCATAAGTACAATGTCTGCAGACTCCATTGCAACATCTGTTCCCGATCCTATAGCAATTCCTATATCTGCCTGTGCAAGTGCTGGGGCATCATTGATTCCATCACCAACCATAGCAACCTTTTTACCTTCAGCTTGAAGCTTCTTAACTTCATTTGCTTTATCTTCGGGTAATACTTCAGCTAGTATTATATCAATACCAACCTCAGCGGCAATAGCTGCAGCAGTCCTTTTGTTATCACCCGTTATCATAGCAACTTCTATTCCCATGTTATGAAGTCTTTCTATTGCTTTTTTACTGTTTTCTTTAACTGTGTCAGCAACTGCAATGATTCCGCTTATCTTATTTTCTATAGCGATATACATGGGAGTCTTTCCTTCCTGCGCAAGTTTATTTGAAACATCTTCTAATTTTTCCAACAAAATTTTACTTTCTATCATAAGCTTTCTATTTCCTAATATTATTTTATTACCATCTATACTAACTTCTATTCCATAACCAGGTATAGCTTTAAAACTATCTACTTTCTTAAATTCTAGTGATTTTTCCTGGGCATCCTTAACTATAGCCTCGCCTAGTGGATGTTCAGATCCTTTTTCTGCGCTAGCCGAAATTTGAAGCAAATAATTCTCATCTATCCCATCTACTGTAATTATATCTGTTACCTTTGGTTTTCCCTCAGTAAGTGTTCCTGTTTTATCAAATACTATAGTTTGAATTTTATGTGCAGTTTCAAGGGCCGTACCACTTTTTATAAGTACTCCATATTCAGCGCCTTTACCTGTTCCAACCATTATTGCTGTAGGTGTTGCTAAGCCAAGAGCACATGGGCAAGCTATCACAAGAACTGAAATAAATATCGTTAATGCAAAAACTACCGATTGACCTGCCAAAAGCCAAGTTAGTGATGAAATTAACGCAAGCCCTATAACTACAGGTACAAAGTAACCAGATATTATATCTGCCATTTTAGCTATTGGAGCTTTCGACCCTTGAGCATTTTCAACTAATGTTATAATTTGTGCAAGTGCTGTATCTTTGCCAACTTTAGTTGCTTTAAACTTAATAGATCCATTTTTATTAATACTTGCACCAATTATTTTATCTCCAATGTTTTTTTCCACTGGCATACTCTCACCTGTAAGCATTGATTCATCTACAGATGTAGTTCCGAAAACAACTTCGCCATCTACAGGCATCTTTGCGCCAGGTTTAACAACTACTATATCTCCAACTTCTACTTCATCAATTTGAATCTCAACTTCCTCATCATCTCTGATTATAGTTGCAGTTTTTGGCGCAAGTCCCATTAGCTTTTTAATTGCCTCAGAAGTTTTTCCTTTAGTTACTGATTCCAAATACTTTCCAAGAGTTATAAGGGTTAAGATTATACCTGCCGATTCAAAATACATTTCAAAACCAGTATTACCAAGCATTATTTCATAAACTGCAAATATACTATATAAAAACGCAGCTGATGCTCCCATTGATATTAACGAATCCATATTAGGACTTAATTTAAATAATGATCTAAATCCAACTATAAAATATTTTTTGCCTGTATACATTATTGGTAGAACAAGTGCTAATTGTATAAGAGCATAAACCTTCATATGCATCATAGGATTAATAACATCAGGTAGCATTATAAACATTGGTACCATTGCAATTAAGAGTAATGGAACTCCGAAAATTGCAGATACTATAAATCTATTCCATAGAGCCTTTATTTCCTTTTCTTTTTTTTCTTTATCTTTGTCTACATTAGATTCTTCCTCTATAGCCTTATAACCTCCTTTTTCTATTATTTTTTTTATATCTGAGGTTTTAACTAATGATGGCTCAAAGGAAATAGTTAATTTTTCCGTGGCATAGTTTACATTTGATTCAATTACACCCTCAAGTTTTCTAGTCATTCTCTCTATGTTTTTTGCACAAGAAGCACAGGACATACCTTCTAGCTTTAAGGTTTTATTAGTTGTTTGAACTAATATTTTATACCCAGCCTTTTCAACTGCATTTTGTATATCTTCTAATTTAATCTTTGACTCATCATAATTTATATTTAATTTTTCTGTGGCAAAATTTACACTTGCATCCTTAACTCCTGGCATTTTTTTTGAAACTCTTTCGATATTTTTTGCACAAGCTGCACAGGTCATACCTTCAATTTTTAATATTTTACTTTCCATCTTGTATCCCTCCATATTGTATCCCTTTATATATTATTTGTTACCAGTTAATTTAGTAAGTAATTCTATTATTTCATCAACTTTTTCCTCACCTGTATTATTAATAAATGCATCTTTTACGCAATGATTGAGATGTTGTTTCAGAATCAACATATTTGCCTTTTTAAGTAATGATTGTGCGGCAATTATCTGATTTGATATATCAATGCAATACCGACCTTCATCCATCATCTTTATTATTCCCTCTATTTGCCCTTTTGATGTCTTAAGTGCCTGAACTGCTTGCATTTTTTCTTTATTCATTAAAATTTCCCCTTTCTATATATTTCTAAAAACAAAGTATTATAATTTATTCCCCCTCACCCTAGGGGGGAGGTCACCACTTAAATCATTACCTTCGAATCTACAATATTAAGCTATCAATATTTTTTCTACATAATTACATGTTACCATATTTTTATGTAGAAATTATGAAGAATAAACATTTTTTAAAATTATCCCTGAAGCACAAATTAAGCTATATATTTGTTATATTTATTTATCTTCTTCATATTTTCCCCACAATTACGGATTATAATGTAATTATATTAAACAAGTAAATAAAGATTTGTAAAAGGAGGCTAAACGCATGTTTTGTAGAGGATTTTTGGGTTCCGGATATGGACAATTTGGCGGATATGGTGGAGGAGGAATGTTTCTAATGATGGGCTTTGGATTTTTAATATTTCTAACATTAATTTATCTAGCTTTTAAGCTAATGAAAAATAATTCGCATTTCCCACTTTCAAATGATTCATTATCAAATAACTCAGCATTAAATATATTAAATGAAAGATATGCTAAGGGTGAAATTGATGAAGAAGAGTATACTAAAAAGAAAATGATTTTAACTCAGAAAAACTAGGGTATTAACCCTAGTTTTTTTCTAAGAGGCATGAAAATAAATAACAAGTTAGAGTATACTATAAATAATACATCAAAATATAGGAGTAAAAAAATGAATGATAAAATTAGAATTTTAGTAGTTGATGATGAACAGAAAGTTTTAAATGTAATTGAAGCTTATTTGATAAAAGAAGGTTTCGACGTTATAACCGCGTCAGATGGAGAAGAAGCCTTTAACATATTTAAAAATGAACAAATTCATTTAATTATATTAGATTTAATGTTGCCTAAAATTTCAGGTGAAGAAGTATGTAACAAAATTCGAGCCACCTCCTCAGTACCAATTATTATGCTTACAGCAAAGACTGAAGAAGATAGTAAAATAGATGGCCTTGCTATTGGAGCAGATGATTATATAACAAAGCCCTTCAGTAATAGAGAACTTGTTGGTAGAGTTAAAGCAATTATTAGAAGAACTTATAGAGATACTAACCCACTTGCAGAGCTATTAATTATCAATAATGGCGATCTTGAAATAAATATCGATAAAATGATTATAAAAAAACAAGGTAACACTATTTCTTTGACTTCTAATGAATATAAAATTATAATTGCACTCCTAACCAATCCTGGGCAGATATTCTCAAGAGAACAATTAGTAAATAAAGCTTTTGGAATCAATTATGATGCTTATGATAGAACTATTGATACTCATATTAAAAATATCAGACAGAAAATTGAAGATGACCCTAAAAAACCACGATATATTCTTTCCGTGTATGGAATGGGATATAAATTCAACGGTTAATTGTTAACTCTAATGAAAATATGAGGTGAATTAAAATGAAATTGTCCTTAACAAAAAAATTATCCTTGGGTTTTCTTTTTACTGCCATTGTATCTATACTCATTGCAGTCTTAATTTCGAATTATATGATTGATAAAAAATTTAACAATTATCTAATTGAAGAACATAAAAATAAAGTAGATAAAATTGCAACTACAATAGATGGTTTATACAACGAGAACACAGGCTTTTCATCTGCTAATAAAGCGGAAATACTAAGATATGCTAATGCAGAAGAATTGTACATTGAAGTGAAAAATGAAATGGGAGTTGTTGTTTTCACTTCTAGTAATTCAAATTTACAAAACAATACAATGATGGGTTCAATGATGGGTTCTATGATGAATAATTTTTCTACAATAAAGCCTGGCCAATACACTGAAGATAGCTATCCACTAAGCAAAAACAATAAAAAAATTGGAACTATAGTCTTTGGGTATTATGGTACCTCCTTTTTAAATGCAGGTGCACTAACTTTCAAAATGACCTTGAATCACTCCTTTTTTCTTTCCGGTTTTATCGCTTTAATTTTTGGGTTAATAGTAAGCCTGCTTCTTTCAAAACAAATATCCTCTCCTTTAACAAAAATAACTGATACTGCTAATAGAATTAGAAATGGAGATTTAGAAGCTAGATCTCATGTGGAATCCAAAACCAAAGAAATAGATGATTTGGTAGCTTCAATAAACTATCTTGCACAAACCCTCCAAAAGCAAGAGCTACTTCGAAAAAGATTGACGTCAGACATGGCTCATGAGCTTCGGACCCCTCTTACCAATTTAAAATCACACATAGAAGCATTACTAGATAAGGTTTGGGAACCTACAGAAAAAATACTTACAAGCTTTTATGAGGAAATAGAACGATTAATAAAATTGGTTGAGGGACTTAACAATATAGCTAAATTAGAACAAGCAGATCTAAATTTAAATAAATCTAGATTTAACTTATCTCTAGAACTTGAAAAAATAATTACCTCTTTTGAACCTCAGTATAATAATTCAAATTTGAAAATCAATTCAAATTTGATTCCAAATGTAGAAGTATTAATGGATAAAATCAAATTCACTCAAGTAATATATAATTTACTTTCAAATTCTCTCAAATATTCCAAGATAAATGGAGAAGTTTTACTAACTCTAAAGTCTGATAATGATAGCATTAATATAGAATTAAAAGACAATGGAATTGGAATATCCGAAAAAGATTTACCCTTCATATTTGAAAGATTTTACAGAAGCGATGAGTCTCGTGATAAAAATACCGGTGGTACGGGCATTGGTTTAACTATTGTAAAAGCTATTGTTGAAGCCCATACTGGTACAATTAATGTATATAGTACATTAGGTGAAGGCAGCAGTTTTGTACTTACTTTTCCTAAACAAATATTTGAAGCTTAAAATATTGATTAAACTTCAAATTTTCTTGTTAGCTCTTGCATCTGAATAGCCATCTCTTTTAGTATATCCGAAGAAGCATTAACCTCTTCTATTGTTGCTGATTGTTCTTCCATAGATGCTGAATTGTTGATGCTTGTTTCGGACAATTCAACAGAATGTGACTTTAAATTAGTCATATTTTTTAGCAAATCATTCATTTTAGATACTATTATATTTATATTACTATTTACTTGATTTATAGTATCATTTACTTTCTTACTTGATGATTCAATAATAGAAAAAGCATTGTTAACATCATTTGTAACTTCTTTATTTTGTTCTAATTCTAAAAGTCCTAATTTTGTTTTAGCATTGAGTCCCTCTGTGTCTTCTTTTATAAAACCAAGTATATTATTAATTTCTTTTACTGCTTCATCAGATTGCTGTGATAACTTCCCAATTTCTCCTGCTACAACTGCAAATCCTTTACCATGTTCACCTGCTCTCGCAGCCTCTATTGATGCATTTAGCGAAAGAAGCTTTGTTTGTTTTGATATGCCAGTTATCAAACTTAATATATTAGTTATCTCTGAATTTTTTTTATTTGATTTTACCGCTTGATTATCAAAATCTGAAATAATTGTATTTATTTTCAATAATTGTTGCATCATATTCTCCATGTTGTTTTTACCCTTAACACAATTGTCAATTGTTTCATTTGATTCTTCCTGCATTTGTTTTGCATTTATTAAAATATCTTGCATTTCTTTATTAGAATTCTCTATTTCAATTAGCGCTGAATCAACCAATTCGCATTGTTTGCTCGATATTTGACTAGATAAAACTATGGATGTAGCTATCTCCTCATTTACTTTACTGCTTTCATCCATACTTATTGATAATTGATTAGATGATTCAGATATTTGTATACTATTTTCTTGAACATCTTTAACAATCCCTTTAAGAGAGTTTTTCATATTAATAAAAGAATTTCCCAGATCTTCTACTTCATCTTTAGAATTAAAGTTCAAATCTAATATATTTAAATTTCCATTTGATATTTCTTTAGCAAAATGATTTAATTGATTTAATTGCTTTGTTATTTTCTTACTGAAACGAACAGCGAATACTATACCGAGTAGCGACACTCCTATAAGTGTAATAATCGTCAACATAAGAGCCATTTTATATGTTTTTTGTATTTTTTTATCTAAAATCTGCATATACTTTGACTCATCTATTAATATAATTCCAACACTTTTAGTTGCGAAATCTTCTTTTTTTTGGATGCCAGAATAAATTTCAATTGCCTTCAATGTCCCCTTAACAGTGCCTAATTTAGAAAATGCTAAATTACAGTCTTCATTAATACCACCTAAAATATTTTTCAATCCTTCATATTCACTTCTGCTTTTTTCATAAATTATGGCTTTATCTAATTTTGTAAATATAACTTGAATTTCATTTGCTTTTACAGCAAATGCTTGTTTATCTTTTTCTGATGAACTCATAATAGCAGTATTAAATATCCCAACTAATTCTACAGTTTTTGTTTGAACTTGTCCTTCTAAAACCATATTATTAATAATACTTTTGTATTGATTAACTATTCTTAAATTCATTACAACAGACATAGCATTAATTATTACCATACATGACAAAAGCACTACAAAACTCTTAATTAAACGTTTACTAATAGAAGTATTTTTATTTTTAGTGGTTTTACCTTTCATACCATCCCATCCTTTTCTATTTTCTTCCCAATATTTTCTATTTCTATATTAATCTCTTTTTTCCTTTATTTTTTAATTTTTTAATTTTTTTATATTCTTAGATATAATACTATAATCTAAAATAGCCCGCTTCCACGTCAAACTGTAGAAACGGACTATATAATAAATTTAATGCTTTTTAATACTACTTAATCAATTTATTTTCCCTCAAAAAGTCTTCTGCAACTTTTGCTGGCTTCTCAGAAAGCTTATCAACTTTATAATTTAGATCGATCATTTTCTCAACAGTAATCTTTCCACCTAATTTATTAATTAAAGTTTTAAGTTCTGGATGTTTCTCAAGAGTTTTAGTACTCACTATTGGTACACAATCATAATTTGGGAAAAAATGTTTATCATCCTTTAAAACCTTAAGTTTATATGACTTTAACAATCCTTCTGTCATAAATGCATCTATAACATCTACTTTTCTATTACCTATAGCTGAATATCTAAGACCTCCATCAATTGAACTAAAGCTTTTAAATTTAAAGTTATATGTCTTACTTATACCTGAATAACCATCTGACCTATTACAAAATTCTAATGTAGCACCGAGTTTAAGCTCACCTCCTACTTTTGCAAGATCAGAAATGGTCTCTAGATTGTACTCTTTTGCTGTGTCTTGTCTTACAGATAATGTATAAG
>JBLHPD010000093.1:0-18053 GCA_047624165.1 Clostridium sp.
AAAGTGGATTCCTCGGAATCCACTTTTGTATTTACAAAAGAAAAAAGAGCCATCTCGCAATAGAAATTAGTTTCTATTTTGAGACAGCCCCTTTTTAAATATATTACTATCTTAAAACTTCCAAGCCTAAATCTAGAATATTTACAAATAATGATAATGTATTAGTATTTGGAATAACATTATTTTTAACATCTAATAATTTCCCAAGGCCATACTCAGTGTATATACTAACAGTAGGAAAATTAATTTCACTAAGGTTACAAATAATGTCGGTTTCATATAATTTTATTTTAGTCATGTTATCAATGGACTCTACTATTTGATAAAGTCTTGTAGGATAGTCATATCTTAGAACTTTTAAAGTATTACTTGTTAGTATTTTTTTAGGGTTAGTGTTTATATCATACTTTGAAGTAGTCGCAGCAATGTTATTTATAACAAAACAATGAATATTTCTTTTGTAGTTTACCCTATCTTTAAATTCCTGTAATCTTTCTAAATTTAAATTTATATCTACTGAGATTTTATCATTTTCTAAATTGTTAAAACTTTCCTTTATGTAAGTTAATTCTTCTTTTTCATGAAGTTCTCTAGCTAAGATATTCATACAGTTATCATAAATATCTTGAAATGAACTGACTGGTAAGGAATATTTTATATTATCTAAAATAAGGTAAACCTTAAATTTAGATTTATTAATATTTCTAGATGAATAATTTACTTCAACTAATAAAAGTTCATTTAATAGTTCGGTATCAAGTGTTATTTTCTCAATTCCTTTACTAGATTGTAGAATGTAATTATCATTTGTAGATAAGTTTTGTGTTTGTTGATTTATTATATAAGTACCTTTAAAACCAGCTTCAGTAATTTCACCAACTCTAAGTGAACTTTTCATTGGTAGTTTTTTTAAATTTATATATGGTCTATTTACACACAGATTGTTTTTAGATATTATTCTCATATTAAACTCCTTTATGGCTAACAGGATTATTAGTTTGATTTATAAATTATAACATAATTAGCATTCCAAAATATAAAAAACATAATTAATGATTGAAATAGTAGGATTGAAAATTTGTATTTTTACAATTGTTATAGAATTATATAATGTGAAAAATGTAATGATAATTGGACAACTAAAATTATTATACAAGAAGCCTGAGTGCTGATAATAAAATAATTTTAAGGGAAGCCAAAAATAAAATGGCTTCCCTTAATTTGCGTTATGTTATAATATGTATAAATAAACTGCGATTTAGTAAAATATGAATAAAGTGATATTGAAATATAATTATGTAATGGGGAGAAATATGTTTAGAATAGTAATGAGTTTAATTATAATAGTTTTAGGAATAACATTCATTTTGTTAGGTATTTACGAGACACCAAAACAATTAATGAAAATGAACATTCAAGATAAGGGTATGCTAAATAAATATTTAAAATATGAAAAAATTTCAACTGTTACAACAGGATTTAGTTTTGCAATATTAGGGCTATTATCTATATTAAATTTACTAACTGGAGAACAGAGTGGACTTTTGGGGAGTTTTATCTATTTAATTAGTAGAGTAACAGAATTTGTGTTTAGAAAAAAGTGCAAAATATTAAATAGGTAGTTAATATATTTATATATTTTGAGATTTGTAAAATAAACATAAAAAGAAATATTATAAAATTTGGATGATTAAATACTAAAAGGATTACATTAGAATGGTAAAAAATATTCTAGTGTAATCCTTTATTTTTGTGAGTTAAATTTCAATAAATGGAAATTTATATGTTGACAATATCGAGTATCGATAATATACTAAAAGTATTAATATCGATACTCGATATTAAAGAGGAGATAACAAATGGCAAGGGAGCAATTTCAAAATTTAACTGAACCAATGTATTATATTTTAATGTCACTACTCAGGGAAATGTGCGGGGTAGACATAATGGAATCTGTATCTGAGATTTCAAAAGGGCGTGTAAAGGTTGGGCCAGGTACTTTATATGCACTTCTTGGTAAGTTTGAAAAGGAAGATATGATAATAGAAACAGAAGTACAAGGTAGAAAAAGAAGCTATATAATCACTGAAAAGGGAAAAGAAATACTACTAGAGGAGTATAAAAGATTAATTACTATGGCCAATGATGGAGTATTGTATATGGAGAGTTATCAAGAGAATTTTAAAATATAGAAAGGAGGTAGAAGTAATGCGAAGTAAGGATACTAAGAGAACATATTTCAAATATTTATCCTATGAATGTTCTGCGTTAGAAGAATATCTTGAGAAGATGGCAGAAAAAGGGTGGTTACTTAAATCTACAAAGAGAGGTTTTTTTAAATTCAGAAAAATAGAAACAAGGAAAATAAAGTACTCGGTAGACATACTTAATAAGGTATCTTTTTTTGATCATAAGGACAGTGATGTATCTTTAGAATATAGGCAATATTGTGAAGCGTCAGGATGGACTTATATATGCGAGGATGGTGTGGTTCAAATTTTTTACACTGAGGACGATAAGGATATTATATCTATTCATACTGATGAAGAGGAAAAGTTTAAAGTTGTTTTTAAAGATTCTAGTAAATCTGTATATAGTCAAATGTATTTAATTCTTTTTATGATTTTTATTATGTTTGTGCAATTATCAAAAGATACAGAATTTTCATTAGCAACTAATATGGGTATATCTATATTAATTTTAATGTTTTCTGTTATATTGACGAATTTTATAGGGATTATCAACTTCTATATTTGGGTCATAAAAGCTAAAGGTCGGTTAAAGGAAAACAAGTTAATACATTATAATAGATATAAGCATGTAAAGAGAAAAAATATCTTAATAATAGCCTACTACTTAATATTAACCCTTATATTTTTAGTAGTATTTGTTTTTGATATACCTGGGAATAGCAAACTATATATTATTATGGCACTTATAATAATTGTTCCTATGATATCGGTTATACTATCAGGAAATTGTATTAAAAAATTTATTGATAGAAAAAATTATTCAAAAGACGCTAATATGGGAATATATGTTGGCGGTAAACTAGTTTCATTACTAGGTTCATTAGTGATTTCTATTATACTTAGCTATGTTATTATCGGAAGCATTCCTTATAAAGAGCAAAGTGAAGTGCCAAAAGATAAAGCAAGATTAACATTCACTGACTTTGGATATAAAAAAAATGATGATGAAAATCTTAATATCCAATTTGATAAAAGTATATTAGCTCAAAAAACATTTTATTCTTGTAATAATGGGGTTAACTGGTTTAGGTATACTATTTTTGAAAGTAAATATGCTTGGTTAGTTAAATTAGATGAGAATAGATTACTAAGTAGACTTAATTATGATATCTCTTTTTCTTTTGATTTAAAACCGGGGAATGCTAATTTACCTGCTAATATTAGAGTTTATTCAGAGAGGGGCGAGGGTACAAAGGATGATTTTGTATTAGTATCAGAGGATAAAGTTATTTATCTTATGAAACTTTCAAATGACATAAGCGAAGAAGAATTTTTAAATATGGCATATAAAAAACTTCTTTTAAAATAAATTGTGAAGAATAATTACTATGGAGAAATTTGAAGAGGATTTTAAGGTATAGAGAGGAGGTAAGAAGTATGAGAAATAAGGATACAAAGACAACATATTTTATGTATTTACCCTATGAATGTTCTGCTTTAGAAGAATATCTTGAGAAAATGGCAGAAAAAGGCTGGTTACTTACATCTATAAAAAGAGGGTTTTTCAAATTTAGAAAAATAGAAATAAAGGAAATAAAGTATTCAGTAGATGTACTTGATAGTGTTTCTGTTTTTGATCATAAAGATAGTGATATAGCTGTAGAATACAGGGAATATTGTGAGAAAGCAGGATGGATATATATATGTGAGGAAGGCGGTACTCAAATATTTTACACAAAGGGAGATAAGGAAATTATATCTATTCATACTGATGAAGAGGAAAAGTTTGAAGTTGTTTTTAAATCTTCAATAAAAGTTGTATATGCACAAATGCTTTCAATTATCTTTTTTATTTATATTATTTATCGTCAATTAACAATCGATACAGAATTTTCAATAGCATCCAATATAGGTATACTTTCAATAATTTTGCCGTTTTCTGTTATATTGATGAGTATTATAGGAATTATTAACTTTTTTATTTGGGTTATAAAGGCTAAAAGTCACTTAAAGAAAAATAAGTTAATGCCTTTTAAAAGCTATAAGCAGTTAAAGAGAAAAAATATATTAATTATAGCATATAATTTAATAGCGTTCATTATATTATTAATAGCAATTTTTGATATTCCTGCGAGTATCAAACCATATATTCCTATAGCATTAATAGTTTTTATTCCTGCAATATCACTAAGTTGTATTAAAAAATATATCGATAGAAAAAAATATTCAAGAGATGCTAATATAGGGATATATATTGGTAGTATGATAATTTCATTAGTAGTTGTGAATATTCTTGGCTATGTGGCTTTTAATACCATTATTAATAATAATACTAATACTAAGCAAAGTGAAGCGCCAACTCAGAAAGCAAGATTAACATTCGAGGACTTTGGGTATGAAAAAAATGGGGATAAAAATCTTGATATTAAATATGATAAAAGTATATTAGCTCAAAAAACATTCTATCATTGTAGTAATGAGGGTAGCTTTTTAAGCTATACTATTTTTGAAAGTAAATATCCTTGGTTAATTAAATTGGATGAGAATAGAGTAGTAAGTAGACTTAATAATAATGCTTATAATTATAATTTGAATTTGAATTTAAAACTACAAATGACTGATCTACCTAGTAATATTAGAGTTTATTTAGAGGGGGGTGGGGGTACAAAAAATTATTTTGTATTAGTATCAGAGGATAAAGTTATTTATTTTATAAAACTTGCAAATGAAATAAGTGAAGAAGAATTTTTAAATATGGCATATAAAAAGCTTTTTTCAAAATAGACTATACATTTACTCGAATATGAAGTCAGCTATCCTAATTTGATTACAATTTTGCTATTAATTTCATACCATTATAATTTGTATATTGAGCAAAATAGTAGGATGATATTATGATCAAATTATTATTTTAGGAGGTATAAATATTATGGGCGAAAAGAAAGATCATTCTTGTGGAAGCCAACAAGAAAAGGAAAAGAAAGAAAATATGTTATCAAGTAAAAATGATAAAAAGAAACATAAATAAAAAGTAAAAAGACAAAAGGACATATATTTTATATAGATATATGCCTTTTATCTTTTTAAGTAGTAGTAGTCTCTTCATAAACAGTTTCTTCTTGTGTATTAACAGTATCATCTTGGGTAATTATCATGTCTTTTTTCACCCAACCTTTATTATTAATGTTAGTCTGAGAGTCTAGAGATACTTCATACCATGAAATATCAAAAATATCAGCAGAATCTTGAATCGTTACTAAAGTGTTTTGAACTATATTAGTTAGAACTGGTGAATTTTCCATAGGGCTTATATATAGACTACAACTTTCCTTTGTGGATCCTGATTTGAAAAGTGGTTGTTTGTATTTTATTATAATTGGACCATCAGTACTACGTAAACTTGTAATTTTTGATTTGAAATCTCTATTTTGTATGGAAATAATCTTAAGTTGAGTTTTCTGAGATGATAATTTTTGATCAGTAATATAATAATATACACCAAAACATATTAAAACAATTGAAAATATAAAAATAAGCAATAGTATCTCTCCTTGTAAATTACTTCTTTAAGATAATGATATATTAATATAATAGAGTTTAGTTCAAAATTTTGTGCATATGTTAAATTAGATTATTTTTTCCTGATGTCTTAGTATATACTATTCTATATAAAACAAAAAAATTCATATAAAAAACCCATGCATATGCATGAGTTTTAAATAGCGGCAGTTAATTCATGGTATTCTATTATATACATATCTGCATGGATAATAATATCCTCTCTTTGTTCTTTAGAGAAATCATCATATACGCCTATTACCTTCATTCCAGCAGCTTTTGCTCCTTTAACTGCAGGAAGTATATCTTCAAATACAATACATTCCTCTGGTTTTACACCTAATTTTTTAGCGGCAAGTAAATAGACATCGGGAAAATTTTTTCCTCTAGATACTTCATCAGTTAGTGTTATAGAATCAAAATAATGGTATATACCGTTAGCCCTAAGCACAGCTTCGAGCAGTGAGTTACTATTACTTGTAGCTAGTCCAATTTTTATATTAAGAGTTTTAAGTAGAGATAAAAATTCTACCACCCCAGGCTTTAGTTTTACATTATTAAGATATTCCACATATGCAAAATCAGTCCATTCGTTTATAATTTCTTCTATAGTATCTGGTATATTAAAATTACTTTTAAAATATGCAGCAGTCTGATTAAAGCTAAGATGCTCTATTTGACTTTTTAGATTTTTAGGTAAATCCATATTTCTAATTTTAAAATAATCTTCATCTATTTTACCCCAGACCCACATAGAATCCACAAGAGTGCCGTCTAAATCGAAAATTGCAGCTTTAATGTTTGTTAGCATTTAATCACCTCTTATATAGTTAAATCATCTCCTGCGGAGCTGAAATTAACGACTTCAGAAGGAGACTTCCCTTCTGAAATGTCGTTAAAAAAATCTGTAAGTAAGAAAAGAACATGTGCTTCCAATAAAAACACCCACAATAACATCTGTAGGGTAATGAACACCTATGTACATTCTGGAAATACCTACACAAAAAGCTAAGGGTATAGTTATAAATCCAAATATAGGAAAATATAAAGCTATTATCACAGCTAATGAAAACGCAGCAGTGGTGTGTCCAGAAGGAAAGGAGTATTTATCTATACCTATCTTATTAATATTTAAATTTGGGATATTTATAAAAGGTCTTAATCTAGTAACACTTACTTTTAGAATCTTGCCAATGCCAGTGCTGAGTGTTATTGAAATCATAGCTTTAATAGCCATGGTGCGAAGCGTAGTATTATCGAATAGAAAGGCAGCAGTACAAAATATAAACAAAAAAGAAAAAGAGCCTAAGTAAGTCATAGAGGGCATTATAATATCTAAAAACTTACACTTCCAAGAATTGTTTATAATTCTAAGTAGGTTAATATCTCTATGGTTTATATATTTAAAGAATGATTTCATAAAAACCTCCATTGGACACTAAGAATTATTTATCTTAATTATTGAATATTGTATCATATTTTAACTTATATTTATATTGTAAATTATAAGTTAAAACTCTCTTTGGAATATTTTGGTCTTGTTTTTATCTTTAAAATCCTCAGCAGTGTCAATTCCAATTCTACTTAACACTTCGTTCATACAATCACTATCTACGGCTATTTTAAATTTTGAGCTTTCTGCGAATTCATCTACTTTACGTTTCCCAGAACTTGCGTCAATCAAAGATCTAGGTCCTCCAACGCATCCGCCGACACAACCCATGCCCTCTATAAAATTTGCATTAATTGCTCCACTTTGAGCTTTAGTAAGTAATTCTTTGCATTCTTTTACTCCATTTCCTTGAATAGCATTTAATAAATTATATTTTTCGGGAAATAATCTTTCTATAACTTCACCGATAGCTATAGATACCCCTCCTGTTCGTGCATAAAGCCTACCACCTCTAGAAGCATAATCAGTAGATACATCTTGCTTAAGTTCTTCTGGATTGATGTTTAACGTATCAAATATATCCTTAAGCTCGGAGAAGGTAAGCACATAATCTATATCACCTAAAAGGTCCTTTTCCTTAGCTTCCCCTTTTTTTGCAATACAGGGGCCAATAAATACTACTTTGCAGGTGGGGTTTAATTTCTTTAAAATTCTACCCGAGGCAATCATAGGAGATATAGACGGCGATACATACTTCACCAGATTATTGTACACCTTCTTTACCATTCCTACCCACATAGGACAACAGCAGGAGGTAATCATTAAATCTTCTTTTGTTTTAACATGTTCATCAAATTCTATGGCTTCTTTTAATGTAAGCATATCTGCAAAAAAAGCAACTTCAACCATATCTGTAAATCCAATTTTTTTAAAAGCAGTTCGTAGGTTATTTATATTAGCACTTTCTCCAAATTGGCCAGTAATGGCAGGGGCCACAGCTGCTATTACTTTTGAATTTCCTTTTAATAAATTTAAAAGGGGAATAAATTCTACCTTATCCATTAAGGCACCAGTAGGACATGCATCTACGCAAAAGCCACAGTCTGTGCATTTATCATTATCAATATAGGTTGTATTACTTTTATTATCTATTAAAATGGCGTCAAAAGGGCAAGAAGCTTGACAGAGCGTCTTTCCAGAGTTATCTGCACAATCCATAGAACAGTACTTAATTTTACTAACAATTTTATGATTTGCTTCATATGAAAATATAGCTTTTTTTAAATCTTCTATGTAATTGTAAGAAAAGTCTACTTGAACCCCGCATAGTGAAGAAATTATAGAACTTAACTCGTTTTTATTAATATTATCCCCAGAGAGTAATTCCCGTACCTTGGTTTCAAAATCATCTTCAGAGTAGGATTTAACTAAGGTCTTAAAAATTTCATTATATATTTTATTCAAAATAATCACTCCTAATTCGTTATTAGCTTTATTTTGTCAAAAAGGAGTAGTTTTATACATGTTAACAATGAAAAATTTATAATAAAAAAAGAGTTGTCATTAGACAACTCTTTTTGGTCGGGGTGACAGGGATTGAACCTGCGACCTCATGGTCCCAAACCACGCGCGCTCCCAGCTGCGCTACACCCCGACGACAAGATTTATTATACAAAAGAAATGCATAAATGTCAACAGTATTCACAAATGTTTTTCAAAAATGTTTTTAAATAACAAAAAAATATAAAATTTAAAATTTATTGATTACAACATATCTGTCTTAATGTGTTCAAGTGAACGGAGATAAAAGTAAAATAACATACAATTACTGCATAAAAATCATAAATACTGAAAAAGGTAAAAAACTACAATTTTCTGAAAAAAGTATTGCATTTAAGTTTTTTACGGATTACAATTAAAAGTATAAAATTTAATAATTTCACATAAATAGAGGTGCGGATAAAGAGGTAATTTTTGAGTGGTAAGGATATGAACATCCAATATCAAAAATGAAGGATTTATTTGCCGAAAGAGTATCTTGGTTCTTAATTATATTCTTGGTTATAGAGAGCAATATATCTATGACTGCCATAAAGATTTTTATGGAGAGCTATTTATGTAATGAAAAGAATATTTTTCATTGCATTAATAGTTTGGGTAGTTTTGTTTATTAAGGCATTGAAAGAATTCGATGCCTTTTTTTGTTTTTTAAATATGTTAGTTAGGGGGGGAAAGAATGTATAAATATTTAATACAAGGGTTACTTTTAGGATTTGCTTATGTGGCACCTATAGGTACACAAAATATATTTGTAATAAATACGGCAATACGCAAAAGTAGATTTAAAGCATATCAAGTTGCATTTATTACTATATTTTTTGATATATCACTTGCACTTTCATGCTTTCTGGGGGTAGGAGCACTTATGGAAAGGTTCAAACTTTTAAAGATATTCGTTCTCTTACTAGGAAGTATAGCAGTAATTTACATTGGAGCAGGACTTGTGAGACAAATACCAGAAGTTCAATCTGAAGAAACTGTAAATGTAAATCAGCCATTTATAAAAATAGCGTGGACTTGTTTTGCAGTAACCTGGTTAAATCCTCAAGCTTTAATTGATGGATCATTACTGCTCGGAGGTATGAGAGCTTCACTTCCATCAGATATGGGGAACTACTTTATTATAGGGGTATGCTTATCGTCCTTCATTTGGTTTACTTCATTAGCAACAATCATTTCACTATTTAAAGGCAAATTTGATACTAAGGTTATTAGAATAATAAATTTAGTATGTGGTGTAATTATAATATTGTATGGATTTAAATTAGCATATTCATTTATCAAGTTAGTTACTTAATGATATTTAAGTGTTGTAAAATATGAGAGCAGTTTACCTGATGATAATAAAGTATATCATGGGAAAATTGCTCTATTTTTATAATTATTTATTAGCATCCTTTTCTTTATCACCAACACCTCTTGTAGGTACAGTAGACATAACGAAACCTACAAGTATAGACATTAAAGCAGGAGCTACTATATTGATATACACTATATATCTCGTTTTGTATAAAACTAGAGCAGTAAGAGCCGTGACTAGTGCACTAGCTACAAAAATAATAATTATATATTTTGCAAAAGAACTCATAAATTTTTCATATAATCTATGACGAGTCGGTCCACTTATAACACTTCTAAATAAAAAATAGGAAGCAAAAATTATTATAATATCTACTATAGCCGAAATTAAAAAATTTTTCATTTTAAACCTCCAAAATAAATTTTCGTATTTTTCATATTTTCATATTTAGTGTTTCCTAAAATAAAATCTTTTACGCAATATAATAATAAAAATTCAAAAGAAGTTATATAAATGGACAAAATAAAACCGAATTTGAGCTCCAGATGCGGTTTTTGTAAATGCAGTAATATGCCAAAGCTTTTTTAAATACATCCGTAGGAAGATTTTGAACTCTTGTATCCAAAGTAAATAAGTAATCTTTGGCTATCACCTTAGTGTGTGGTAAGATTTACTACTTGTCATTTTTGAGAAGCAAAGTGTGCCAAGAATACCTCCGAGTATCATGAAGCCTCCTAACCAAAATAACCATATAAAAGGTTTTGTTGTATATTTTAAACTTTCAGTAATGATGGTATCTCCTAAAAATTTATGAATAGTGATAGTTTTTCCTAACGGAATTTTCAATAAATTGGGTTGCATCAAAATCCCCTCTTCACTAAATACAGTAGATGTAATAGTGCCAGTTATAAGCAGCAAAACTCCAATATGAGAAATGTGTGCCCAAATATTTTTAAAAGTACTGAAAAATAATATTTTAGCGATAAGTGGAAGCATCACTATCCAAAGTATAATTAACCATGGGAAAGATGGAAAAGATGTGGTAGCAGAAATTATTATTATTATAATAGTAGTTATAACCACTATTATTAATAAATTATTTTGAAATAAATTATTTTGAAATAAATTATGCATGTATATTGTAAAAAGCACGGAACAAAAAATGGAAAAACCCAATGCTACTGGAGTATAAAAATTAACTTCAGTTGAAACTCCTGAAAAAATAGGTAAGACAGTTCCAAACAATATATAAATTGCAAAAATATAAATAATATAACGGAATGCTGATAAAGTCTTTACTTTGTTAACCTTAATCATAACTCTATTGCCATTCCTCAGCCTGTCCTTTACTAGAACCACTATCAATATTAAAACCGAGAGTGTAAATACTATTAAGAGCGGTAATGTTATTGAAGATGAGGCATAAGAATGTACTGATGTCCCCTGTAAAATCCCACTTCTTGCTAAAAACGTGCCAAAGACAGCTAAAATAAAAGGAATCATAGCAAGCTTATGAGATATTATTTTCTTATGCACAATTGCAGTTAAAATAAGGAAGGGAACTAAAGCTGCATTCTCAATAGGATCCCACGCCCAGTAACCACCCCAGCCTAGTGCTCGGTAAGCCCACAAACTTCCAGAAAATATTCCAGCCCCAAGAAATAGTAAGGAAGCAAATAACCATCTTCTATTAATTTTGCTGAAACTTTGAGAAAATAACACCCCCATTGCAGAGTATCCTATAAATACAAGAGGTGGATGAACTACCATCCATGGATCCTGAAGTGCTATATTAAGTCCATTTCCTTCAGTTGGAATATAATTCATAAGAGAAAATGGAGCACTTGAAAAAGCCAAGGCCAGAATAATTGTACTTATTAAGGTATAGATAATATAAGACATGCGATCTCCACGTGCCAGTAAATTAATCCACATTGCAATCATTGCCCATAGAAGAAAAGAACCTTCCTGTCCCGCCCAAAGAGCTGAAATGAGGTAAATTGGTTTTAGAGATCTTGAAATATGATTAAATACGTAAGTATAGTGGAAATTGAAAGTATATTGGTAATAAATAAGAAGCAGCGTAGAGGCCGTTATACAAAATATAGAACTAAACAAAAATAGCTTCATCCAAAAACCTACATGTTTATTTTTATGTAAGAATAAACTTACAATTAAATTTCCTAAACTCATGATTAAAGCAATAAGAAGCAAAAGTTCACCCATATTCATTTTTAATCTACTCCTTTATATCCGTGTATTTTTCCATCACCCTTTTGCTGATGACATGCTGTACATTTTCTAACAAAATCAGGTACACCATAAATTTTTATAGGTATTTGATTGTCTAACTCTAATGTAGATGGCCATTCCGCATGTGGACTGTTGTGACAAGTTTCACAGGTAATAAAACCGTTCATTGCATCAGGTCCATTCTGAAGGTATGACTGACGGTATAACGTATTAGTATTAGATGCATAATTCCCCCAATGACAATCACCACAATCTGGCTCATTAAGCCACGCCTGCCTACCCTGTTTTTGAGAATTAGAAACAGTCTCCATATCCCCATGACATTTGCTACTACTGCAGGTATAGCCTGCGGCTGACATAACGCCTCTATTACATTTAGTTTCAACACCTGGATGACAATTATAGCAAGTATTCTCAAGGCCGGACATTGTTATTTTAGGTGTATGAAAATCATGCATTGCAAGTGAAAGACTTGGAATGCCTTCTTTCCCCTTAGCACCTAATGCATTATCTTGATGACATTCATTACAACTGTGAGGAGTTCCATTTATTGAATCATCATAAAGTTTTGTGCCTTGATTTTTATCGTGGGCTTTTAATATATTAGCATCTGTATTAGTTTTCCCATGACAATTGCTGCAGAGCATTTCATTTGAAACTGGTGCAACAACTGCATCTTCTACTGCAAGAATCTTTTTAGTTATTGCACTCTTCACTGTAATAGTAATGGTTTGATATGAATTTATAATTTTGCTTCCATCATTGTATGGTGTAATAGGAATAAATTCTGCCTCATAATATTTTTTATCTTTAGTGAGTTTGCATGTTCCGCTTAAGTAATTACCTGTAATACCTTCATTAGGTTTTAAATTATAACCATAAGACTTTGCAAATTCCCAAAAATTAACCTTATCAATAGAAGAAGTATTTTTATTAGCCGCGTATTCTACTATAACTCCACCGCTTATCAATTTGGCTGCCTCTATGCCTTTTTCAAATACTTGTACACGAATTGTATTTGCTGGAGGAAGGATCATAAAGGAGGAATAATCAGATTGAATACAGTGCATTCCAATATCATTGTAAGCCAATATTACATATTCTTTATCCTTTTGTATTATAGTTGAAGTAGATTTTAAAATACTACTGGAGGCCCAGAGCATAATGAAACATCCAGCAACTAAAAGAATTGGATTTAACAACTTTTTTATATCTAAAGTAATAAAAACTCTCAAACCTACACTCCTTTTAATATACTAATCATTTAATTATATTAATTAATTTGAATATTAATTCATTAAATATGTATCCATTTGAACCTACAGAAAAGCTAAAGCATTCAAATCGTTGAGTATAGAAAATCTAGGACCATAATATTACAATTGGCAAAAACATAACCTAGTATCCTATTAAAAGTAACATTTAAAAGCATAATGAATAAAATAATAAAGAAGATAGATTGGTTAATGGAGAAATTGTTAAAGTTTTCAAAGTCTTACGTTAAAATCTCTAGTGAAAACTACAACAAGGAGGAGTGAATATGCTAATTTTTTATCCCACTTATTATTTAGTATCAGTATTACCTGTAATGTCTTTAGATGAGGATGAATATAGATACAACATGGAAGGAAACATGTCGTATAACACATACAGAAATATGAATAATGATAATTTTGAAGATATCGGTGAAAGACAGCAGAAATTCACATTAGAGGAATTATCAAAATATAATGGGATTGGTGGAAATGCTACCTATGTAGCTGTGAATGGAATAGTTTATGATGTAAGTTCAGTTCAGGCTTGGGCTGGTGGCGTTCATAATGGTATATCTGCAGGAAGAGACGTAACGGAGGATTTTAATACATGCCATGGCACTTCAAACATACTCGATAAATTACCTAAAGTAGGCTTAGTGACAGGGTAACAGATAGCTTCCTCTTTAATATATAAGGGGAAGCTATTTGTTGTAAAGAACATAAATATGATATAATACTTTATGAATAAAATAGCTCTATTAAATGTTTTATTGGAGGTATCATATGATTTATGAAAAAAGTAATTTGAAAATAACAACAGATTTCGAAGTAAAGGAAATAAAAAAGGATGAATATAACTTTGATTTAATAATTCCAATAGAATATAGATGTGTGAATTTGTATTTTGAGGATTTACCCAAGTACATGAACTCTAGAGTTCAATTTCCATCGGTTAAAAGTATGCTTATTAGATTTTGCATTATTGAAGATAATAATATATGTACCATACACTTTTTAAGTGATAGTGGAATCCATTCTACCGTGGCAAACTTTGAAATGGATTATAGTGAAATAGATATTGAAGTAAGAAATAGTGAATTCTTTATAGATATGAAAGTGCGGCTGAAACTGCAATAGGTCCAAATAACAAAAAAAAATATCACACTAATGGTAGGTAAAAGACCGTATAATATTCTTCTTCAACATATCGAACCTGAAAATATTAAAGCAGTGGAACAACTGTTTATGAGATATAATAGGAAATAATATAAACCTAAGGTAGGTATGTAAACTTCATACCTACCTTAGGTCTATTATTTATTAAGGTCTTTCCTTAGAACATAATAGCTTGGATCTTTGTGGAAGTAAATGTAACTTGCGTTTTTCCATTCAAAGAACATATATCGGTCGCCATTTATTTCCCTAATATCATATTTGCTTAGAGTATGGTCTCCGCTTTTATTTATAACATAACCTTTTGTCCATGAGGACCATGGACTGGGTATATCTGCGCCCTGTTGGCCTTTCGTATTTACAAAATTCTTTTTCATTTGTCCATTTTCTAAGAATGTCATTTCATTTAGGAAGACTCTGCCCGTGGATGGTTGGGTAGTGGGGTTAAAGTCTTCGGGGATACTAACATAATCAACGGTTGTCCATTTACCTACAACCTCAGAATCATTTACAAAGCTCAAAGTAATATTATCTACAATTTTATTTCCTTCTAATATGATTATGGGTACTGTGATTACCGTAGATATAAAAGCGAGCGTAACAAAGGTTATAATAAAAAGCTTTTTGTTTGTTACATTTTTGACATCAACAATATCATCCTTTGGCAGCTTAAGCCTTGCATATACCCTTAGAGTTATGCTGAGTATTATATTGTATAAAATCTCTAAAATAAGCAAAATGAAGAAGTTATCACCCTCACTAAAATACTCTCTAAATAAGAGCAAAAGCAAACCACAAAACGCAATTGATAAAACAAAGGCGCAATTTCCTAGAACTTTAAATTGCGTTCTAAAGGATGAGTTTTTACGACTGATTGGAATACTCACAAAAATAGCTATAGTGAAAATAATGATAGAAATTGGACCTAAAAGGGCCATGAACATAAATATTTCTCCTCTAAATATTCCTGTCATTATTCCTAGAATAAGAGTTATTGAAGCCGCCATTAATATTTTTTCATTAATGTTTCTTCTAATTCTTTTAATAATCGTATTAGGAAGATTTTCTACTTTATCAAATTCTACCTCTTTAGAGGGTATAATATCAGCTTTAAGTTTAACAAGAATTTGCCTGCAATCTTCACAATTATTAATGTGTTCTTCGATAAGGTTATTACTTGGCTCACTTGTCAACTCTTCAATATATAGAGGCATTAAATCTTTTATTACACTACAATCCATTTATAAAACCTCCTCATTATTATTCAATATTAAATCTTTTAATTGTAGCTTTGCACGAAAAAAATTAGTTCTTGCCCAGCCTTCGCTTTGGTTAAATACAGCTCCAATCTCTCTGAAACTAAGCTCATCAAATGACCGAAGGAGGATTATTTCCCTATAGTTCTCTTTAAGTTTGTATAGAGCATTAATTAAGTTAATACCTTTTTCCTTGTTTTCAATAATTACCTCAGGGGTACTTACACAGGCTAAATCTTTTATCTCATCAATAGAAACCAAACGTTCCTTTCTTACTTTATAAAGATGTTTTAAGTAAACATTTTTACCTATTTGGTATAACCATGTTGAAACTTTCGAATCGCCCTTAAATCTAAAAATAGACTTAAAAGCTTGATAGTAAGTTTCTTGAAGTAGTTCCTCAGCCAATTGCTTATCTCCACTAATGAAAAGTAAATATTTATACAATTGTTTTGAGTATAGACGATAAAATTGATCAAAATCTTCCACTCAATAACCTCCTTTCATATGTTAGTCTAAATAAACACATTTTCGTTACAACATTATTATGTTAAAACTTATTTTACTTTTATTTAAAGAGCGATTAAGAGGTGGGAAATAAAATATCAACCGTTTGTAATGTTTGTTCAAGAATTTAAAAAAGAGCATTTCTGCTCTTGATATTACAAATTAAATTATAATTTCGTACTAATTTAATTTTATAGAATATTAGATATTGGTCTCTATGGGTATTTTTTTCTTTATATTTCTGAAGTATGACCTTCCATAACAATAATCGCTTTGCCACCAACCTTTACTGTTAAATCATCCTTGTTTCCTTCAAGTCTTACAATTATTTTACTGGGGCTATTCATGTAGTAGCCTTGTTCACAAATTATAGTTATATTATCTTCAAATTTAAATATCTCATTTTTTACTAAATATGCTCCAAGTGCTCCATTAGAAGTACCTGTGGCAGCTTCTTCATCTATGCCAGCAGCAGGGCCGAAATTTCTACAAGCTAGTGTAGATGATTCCTCTTCTGTTTCAAGGGTAAAGGCATGCACTCCGATAATATTTAAATTATTACTATACTCAGTTAATTTAGCATAGTTTGGATTTATGGATTTTAATATAGATAAACTTTTAACCGGAAGCATAATGTCTGTAAGACCCGTAGACACAGCTTCGGGAATAAGTGTATATCCGTCTAATCCTATATCACGTACATTGACTCCCATTATTTCAGCAAGTTCAGATATATTCTCAATACTAAAAATAAATTTGGGTTTAGCTTGAGTCATCATTACACTATCAATTTTGTTATCTTTAAAATAAAGCTCAACTGGTAAAATACCAGCCTTTGTTTTTTGATTTATAATTTTAACATTGTTAGTTCCAGTAATAATACCTTTTGAAGCTAAACAGAAAAAAGAAGCAATTGTGGCATGGCCACACAAATCTACCTCCTGAGTAGGTGTGAAAAATCTAACCTCAAAATCTGAGGCCGCATCTTTTATAGGAAAAATAAAGGCAGTTTCTGATAAATTCATATCCTTTGAAATTTTTAGCATATCGTTATGATTTAGTCCAATAGCATTAGGTACAACACCAGCTGGGTTACCTCCCAGTGGAACATCCGAGAAGGCGTTTACTTTATAAATAACTTTTTTCATAAAAATACAATCCTTTCTAATTCGAATTTCTAGAAGTTTTAAGCACCTTCATTTAAAAATTTATATTGAGCCATATAAAGATTATAATATAATCCTTTTATGGCTATAAGTTCTTCGTGAGTTCCAGCTTCTACAATTAGCCCATCATCTATAACCATTATTTTGTCACAATCTCTTATAGTTGATAGTCTGTGCGCAATGACAAATGAGGTTCTACCAAATAAGAGTTTTTTAATTCCCTTTTGTACGAGCTTCTCTGTAGTGGTATCAATATTAGAAGTAGCCTCATCTAATATTAATATTCTGGGGTTAGCCAGGAGTGCTCTAGCAAAGGATATAAGCTGCCTCTCCCCTACAGAGAGTCTAGATCCTCTTTCATTTATCTCGGTATCGTAACCATGTTCTAGTTTTATGATAAAAGAGTCAGCATTAACTGCAATGGCTGCAGCGATTACTT
>JBLHPD010000094.1:0-18034 GCA_047624165.1 Clostridium sp.
CCACAAAGCAATGTTTAGTGATATAATATATTTAATTATAAGGGATTTTTACTCGAACTTTCTTGCAAACCTACAAACGTTGTACACAAACAACAAACATTGTTCAATAATATTAAAGTCTGTCCCAAAACAATAAAGTATGTCTTAATAAATGAAGGAAATGCGGAGCACCACCCCTGCACTCCTTTATTTTTTTATTCCCCTCAAAAAAAAGTCGCAAATTATCACAAAAAATGTACGATTAAAAGAATGATTAATTCCAAAATAAATGAAAAAAATTTGTGTATACCTAATTATGTTTAGGTCATTTTACTTTATAGTGAATTAATTTCAAAGCATTGAAACTTCCATGTTTTGAAGGATATTAAGCATATTTATAGAATAATGGTATTAGGGGAAGTGAAATTACATATTATTAGTATATTATAATGGGAATTGAAAAAATAACACCTAATTGGCGAGTGTAGGTTTTTCATATGATAAAGAACAAGGGGATAGTGGTATGAGAATTGAACAATGTAGAAAATGGGTATAAATAACGTTTCAGTTAAGTCAAATACTCTTAATCTGCGTCAAACTTGTAATCAACTATGACGCAATAGAGGGTACAACTGAGGTAAGGAAGAAATAACTAAAATAGCATTGAAAAAGGATCTTCCATTACCTCTTAGACGAATTAATGGAACTGATATTAATAAAATGAAAATGGGAACATATAAACTTTCAAAGTATAAAAAAGCATATTTTTATATAATGGATAGAGCAAAACCATTTGTTGCTATATACACAAAATCCAATAAGCTTATATTTATAAATTATGAGGATATAAATAAAACGGAAGCTTTATATAGAGTGTTGGGGCAGAGTGAAAAGCAAAAATAAACTTAGAATTCTATCATGAAGTTACTTCGCAAATTTCTTAATGGATGACACAAGTAGTACCAATAGCAATGTAATGGTGTGAATAAATGTATAATATGCTATAATTTATATAGAGTTAGGTGTGTGTTTATGACTTATAAAAAAACAGCAGCCTCGCAGATGATGATTTAATAATTTTGGAGGAATGATTATGGCTCAATTTACTAGGGAAGCTTTAGTGAAATTAAGGGAACTGTTTGATAATAGAAAATTAATATTGGTTAATGATAAAATCTATAAAAGAATAAAGAAGAAGATGAAAATTGAACTTAAAAATGAAGTTATAACTGTAGAAGCTCCATTATTATTAAAAAATTATTTTCATGACGTAGAAATGGAAAAACTATCTGTGAATTATCAAAAGGCTATAGCATACCTTACTAATTCGATTAGTAATGGTGATTTGTATATTGATTATAATGGGCTTTACAAAAGATATGGTAGCAAGGATTTACGTGGGTATCAAAAATTTTATATTGAAATAGATAAAATTCCTTATAGAACTTACGAACATAGAATTATTTACTATTTGTATTTTGATGAATGGGATGATTTTAAAATTATCCATCACAGGGATAATCATAAATCTAATAATAAAATCCGCAATATTGACCTTGTTTCAAGAAGCGAAAATATTGTTTCTACTTTTAAAGATGGTAAGATTTCAGTAACATCTGCTGATTTAGTAAATCGTGAAATTAAGAGGAAATACTATTTAAATGATGAGGATTGGGAAATATATAAAAAAGAAGCTATTAAAACTTTTAAAGATAATGGTAAAGAATATTATTCATTATTAGAGAGAGTTGATAAGGAGATTCAAAAGCATGAAATGAAGTTGCAATTTGAAAAATTTCTTTGTGCGATTAGAGATGATCAGATATGTTTACAGTCTTCCATGGTAGATGATATTTTTAAAAAGAAATACAACCTAGGAAATGAAGAGTGGGAAGAATTTAAAGATGAAGTAACGCAAAATAGTGAACTGTATAATATATAGAATAAGTAAAAGCAACAGGAAGGGAGATTAAGTGTGTTGCATACAATTTTAGGAATCATATGCTTATCTGCAGCATTTTTGGGTCTTTTACAAACATATAAAAAGGTGCAAAATAAATATAACTGCAATTTTCGTAAAAAAGGATAAGTATGAAGTGTTTAATGAGAAGAAGTTTTTAAGACTGCAAAATATAAAATGTTTATCCACGGCAGTATCTTATATTTTCTAGCATCGGGTTAGACTATGTTAAACTAAAAGTAAAGAATTATAATAAATGATTATGGATTATTATATAACACAAAAAAAGCAAACGTTTACTGTTCTTTTTTACAGTAAAATTTATTTTTGAGAACTATTGACATATGGAAACTACGGGTGTAGTATTAAGTCATAAACTACAACTGTAGTAGGAGGTATTAAGTTGAAAGAATTAACAAAAATAACTGAAGCAGAATGGCTTATTATGAAAACATTATGGGAAAATAAAACACTCACATCGCCTGAAATTATTGAAAGTTTAAAGGATGATTCAACGTGGAGGCCAACAACAATTCAGACGTTCTTAAGCAGACTTGTAAAGAAAGGTGCTGTTGGAGTTATAAAAGAATCAAAGAGTTACAGATATTATCCTATAGTACTTGAAGAACAGCTTAGAAAAGAAGAAACAGAAACTCTCATTGATAAAATTTATAATGGTTCTAAAAAATTATTTATAAAAAATTTCATAAATGATGTGGAATTAACAGAAGAAGATATTCAAGAATTGAAAAAAATGCTTGATAACAAGCGGGGCTAAGGAGGCGAGGTTTATTAATTTATTATTTAAGGCAATCCTTATTTCATCTGCAAGGGGGAGTTTTTTAGTAATTATTATTCTACTTATAAAAAAGGTATTTAAAAATAGATTAAGTGCTTCATGGCACTACTATATATGGATGCTTCTTATATTAAGACTTGCTATGCTCTATAGTTACCAAAGTCCACTAAGCATATTTAACGTTTTTACAAAGACATTAAGTAATATTGAAGTGTCATTGAATATATCAAGTATTAAAAATAGTGAAGCAAAACAAAGTAATGTGAATAATAATGATACAGTTGTTAAGAATCCAATTACTATACCCGTGACAAATATAAAGGATATTAAGACGGGCGATTTAGACTTGTTTAACATAGCAAGTATTATATGGTTTATTGTTATGCTTGGTACATTATTGTTTATGTTTATTTTTAATATGATTTTTAATAAGAGCTTAAGCAAGCAGGAAATTTGTAATGATAAAGAGACACTTTATATATTGAAATCCTGCCAGGATATGACTAGCATAAAGCGATATATACCTATTTCTTATTCTAGTAATATAAGTGGCGTATCATTATATGGTACGTTTAAACCCAAAATATTACTATCGAGTAAAATAATTTATAATTTTACGCAAGAGCAGAAAAAGTATATATTTTTGCATGAATTAATTCATTTAAAATATAAAGACATATTGATAAATTCAATTATGCTTACATTAGTTGCTTTTAACTGGTTCAATCCTATTATCTGGTATTCTTATTATAGAATGAAACAAGATTGTGAACTCGCTTGTGATGAAAAGGTATTGTATTATCTTCAGCCCAATTGTTACTATAATTATGGTAGTACTATTATCAGCATGGCTGAATTATTTTCAAAATCACATAATATATTTAATGGAGCAGCGTTAGCATCTAATAAATCAAATCTAAAAAAGAGAATTCGTATGATAAATTCATTTAAAGGTAAGTCATTTAAATGGTCGATTATAGGACTAACTGTAATAACCTTAATTGCACTTGTATGTTTGGTTAATCCTAAAGCTAGCGTAAGTTCTTACGTACAAACTCAAAGTAATTTGGATACAAAGTCTGAAGTAGCAGTAGATTATCAAAATGTTTTTCAAAATTTTCTAGATCAGAAGAATCTCAAGGTTGTTGTAAATAGTGTGGCAATTCAAGACATTCAACTTCCTAGTGATTTTAAAGCCGTTAAAGATGGTATTAACGTTGGCGACTTATTGAAACGTAGAAATGAGTTATCTAAACTGAATAAATTAGATTTTTCTAAGTATATGGGTCAAAGGATCAAAATGTATACGTCCGGAATTGAAGCGGGTGACTCCAAATTAAATTATGATGTAGTGATTTTACTAGCTGAAAATAAGGTAGTTGGGTATTGGATTGATGCTGGAATGAAAGATCCTAAGCAAAACAGACCGGATTTCAATGTTTTAGTAAATCTTCTAATGAATTTTAATTTAGAAAATACCGACACTTCTAAGTTGTTATTTTCAAAGGAAAATGAAAAAGATACTAATGATAAAGTTAAAATATTTTTGAATTCTTTTAATAATAAGAATGGTGTTTATTCGTATGAAGATGGTACAAATGAGAGATATTTATTTTTAAATGCTCAAAATGTGAAAGAAGGAGAAAAAGCCTCATATTTTACAGATATAAAAATGGAAGTTAAACAAGGAACATTATTTATCAATTTCAATGAGAAATATACTGATGATTACAAAAATAAAGAAATTGATAACAGGGTGTTATATAAAATTATTATGCAACATAAAAATGTTGATACTATAAGAATTTATAAAAATGGACAAGAGACACATTTTGATACGGTTTATGCTACTGAGTAATTTTTGTATACAAACAATAAACACTATCCCAATAAATGAAGGAACACCAACCCGCGCTCCTTCATTTTTTATTTGATATAACCCTTAGTTCAGTAGTATTACCAGAAATGATTTGAGAGTCTATTTGGGTTATAAGTAGCATTTCTGAAAAGACAGTGCTAATTAATAGTTAACCATTGTATATAATAGTATAATTTATTTAATATAGTCGTATAACAATCCTAAATAATATTTTTTTTAAGGGGTGAATGTATATAATGAAAAAACTTTCTTTATTAATGATTTTAAGTATGTTAATATTTCTTATTGCTACTACAGGTTGTAAAAAACAAGTATTTTCCGGTAGCTGCGCAGGCAATGAAAAGCAGTTTCTTATGGACTACTCAATTTTGAATTGTACAAAAACACACGACATGAAATTAGAAAAAGGGACAATTATTAATGTCGTTATAGAAAATAATTCTGGTAATTTAGATATTTTTGTATCGGATTCTAATGGGGAAAAAATATATAAGGGTGATAATGCAACTTCGGGTAACTTCTCACTTGAGGTCCCCAATACAGATACATATAAATTTTCTGTTAAAGGGAGTAATGCAAAGGGAAGTATAAGCTTTAAAGTTGCTGATTAAACATCAATAAGTTAACAAAGTAATATAGGAGGTTTAAGTATGAAAAGATCTAAATCAAAGATAGTTATTCTAGTTTTATCATTTGTTTTAATATTATTAACTGGTTGTAAACCGCCTGAGGCTAAGAATAAGAAACCTGTAATTTATTTGTATCCGACTTCAGAACAGACAGTTAGCGTAAAATTAGAGTATAATGGTGAGATTACTTGCACGTATCCAGAATATAAAGGTGGATGGAATGTAAAAGCTCAGCCAGATGGCACATTAACTAATATTGCTGATAACAGACAATATTCATATTTGTATTGGGAAGGAGTTTCTAATAATAAGTGGGATATGTCAAAGGGTTTTGTAGTAAAAGGAAATGAAACCGTGAAATTTCTTCAACAGAAACTTGAATATTTAGGATTAACACCAAAAGAGTATAACGAATTTATAGTATAGTGGCTTCCTTTTATGAAAGATAATAAATATAATATTATAACTTTTGCTGGAGAGGATTATGAAAATATAGCGAAACTTAAGATAACTCCAAAGCCAGATTCTATATTAAGAATAATGATGGTTTTTAAGCCCTTAAATAGATCTATAATGATAGAGGAACAAAAGCTAAAACCATTCATAAGAAAGGGATTTACAGTTGTTGAATGGGGTGGAACTGAATTAAAGTAATTTATTATAGGATAGAAATTTGTTAACGGAGGCGGGGATGGAAATATTGCGAAGTAGTCAATATTTAAGAAGCATAGAACTCAAAAGAGATAATGTTAAATCCTTTCTGAAATATCCGTTTTGTTTACCCGCGATAAAACACTTATCAAGTTTAGAGTTTCACCCAAAAGTTACTTTTATCGTAGGAGAGAATGGAACAGGTAAATCGACAATACTTGAAGCAGTTGCTATTGCATGTGGATTTAATGCTGAAGGAGGAATAAGGAATTTTAACTTTGTAACTAATAATACTCATTCAGAGTTACATAATTACATTAAGTTAATCAAGGGGATTAGAACCCCAAAGGATGGATTTTTTTTTAGAGCGGAAAGTTTCTACAACCTTGCAACAAATATTGATGAACTTGAAAGAGAAGTTCCAGGACTCTTATCATCTTATGGAAATCGATCATTACATAAGCAATCACACGGAGAATCCTTTTTTTCAGTATTTATGAATAGGTTTAGTGGAAGTGGGTTGTATATATTAGATGAACCAGAAGCAGCATTGTCACCCTCAAGGCAGATGTCTATGATAACAAAAATACATGAATTAGCTTTGCATGATTCACAATTCATTATAGCGACACATTCTCCAATTATAATGGCCTACCCTGAATCTACTATTTATGAAATAAAAGATAAGATAGAAGTTGTTAACTATGAGGAGACTGAAAACTATCAGATAATGAAAAGTTTTATTAATAATAGGGAAAAGATGCTTAATATTTTAATTGATGATATTAATTAAATTATAATAGTGCAGAAGGGGTTAATGAGTAACATGGATTCAGAAGCGTCATTTAATAGAAAAAGGAGAGGGATAAGATGGAATTAATTAAAGAAATATATGAAAAAGATATTGGTTATTATTGTGAATATGCAGAAGTTGTATATAAAATTAGAAAAGCATCAAGATCCATAGTGATAACTGATTTAGGTAAAATAGCATTACTTTACGTTTCTAAAAACAATTATCATAAATTACCTGGGGGAGGAATTGAAGCGGGTGAGGATATAAATGTTGCTTTAAATCGTGAGGTTATGGAAGAAGTTGGAGTTGAAATTGACGTTTTAGGAGAAATAGGTATAATACTAGAATACAAAAATAGGGACGAATTACTGCAAATATCTTACTGTTATTATTCTAAGGTAAAGGGAGATATTAAAGAAACATCTTTTACTGATGAAGAGATTAGTAATGGGTTTAAGTTAAAATGGGTAGCACTTGATGAAGCTATATCTATACTTGAAAATGATACCCCAAATAATTATATTGGAAAATTCATTCAAAAAAGAGACTTATTATTTCTAGAAAGGGCTGAGCATATTTTAAAATAGTAGGATTCTGATAAAAAAAGTCTTTACATTTCATTTACATAGTGATATTATAAATCTAATTTAATAAACCAATTAATTCTCATCAAGAGAGGTAGAGGGAACGGCCCGATGATACCTCGGCAACCATCAGATATTATTTATCTGACTAGGTGCTAATTCCTGCGTTAAGTTCATTGTAACTTAGCGAAAGATGAGAGAGGTGTCTTCGTAAATTTATACCTCTTTCATCATTATGTTTTGATGAAAGAGGTTTTTGTTTTTTGCATTGATCGAAATTAAAATTTAATAGTGTCTTATCAAGAGAGGTGGAGGGACTGGCCCTATGAAACCCGACAACCAGTATCATATTATATGGTACATGGTGTTAAATCCTGCAGCATTGCTGCGAGATAAGAATAAGTTTGGAAATAGAGCCCAAGTTTATTCTTGGGGTCTATTTTTTTCGTGAAAATAATTATAAGCAGTGAAGAGGGAGAAGCGATATCATGATTAATGTTCAAGGTGTAGGTAAAAGTTTTTCAAAGGTGAAAGTATTAGATAATGTCTCTTTTAAAGTGGAGAAAGGTGATATTTATGGTGTTATTGGTCACAGTGGTGCTGGAAAATCCACTTTGCTTAGATGCTTTAATGGACTTGAAACCTATGATGCAGGTACCATTCATATAATGGGCAAAGAGGTAAAGGAATTGAGTTTAAAAGAGCTTCGTGAGTTTAGAAAAGATATGGGTATTATATTTCAAAGTTTTAATCTAATTACTAGAAAAAGTGTCTTTGAAAATATAGCATTCCCACTAGAAGTATGGGGCAAAGACAAAAGCTTTATTAAAAAAAGAGTAGATAGCTTAATAGATTTAGTAGGACTTAAGGATAAAGTGAATAGCAATGTACGCGAACTTAGTGGAGGGCAGATGCAAAGAGTTGGAATCGCAAGAGCCTTGGCACTTAATCCAAAAATATTACTTTGTGATGAAGCTACCTCTGCATTAGATCCTAAAACTACAAAGTCCATATTGGAGCTTTTAAGAGATATAAATAATAAATTTAATATAACAATTATTGTAGTTACTCATCAAATGGAGGTGGTAAAAGAGATTTGTAATAAATTTATTCTGTTAGAGGGAGGTAAGATTAAAAGCCAGGGCACTACTGATGAATTATTCATTAGGCCAACAAATGAAATGAAAGCACTCATCGGTGAGGAAGAATTGCTACCTAGTGTGGGAAATAATATTAAAATATTTTTTCCAAAGGAAATTAGCCAGAGTTGCTTAATCACTTCATTAGCCAGGGAGTTAGATATTGATTTTTCAATAGTATGGGGGAGACTTGAGAAATTTAGGGATAACGTAATGGGGAGTCTTATAATAAATGCAAGTTATGAGGATAAGGAAAAGATATTGAACTATTTAGACGGAAAATCTATAGGGTGGGAGCTCATTAATTATTCGATGCACAATGAGGAATATAAAGGAGGTGAAATATAAATGCTATTTAAAGATATTTTACTGCCGGCGCTAATAGAAACCATATATATGGTAGCGATATCCACAATTTGTGCAATAATTTTAGGACTTATTTCAGCAGTGGGACTTATTATAACTGGACCTAAAGGGCTAAGACCAAATCATTTAATTTATAAAAGTGTAGATTTTGTAATCAATATACTTCGTTCCTTTCCCTTTATTATATTAATGATATCCATATTCCCATTAACTAAGTTTATTACTGGAACAACCATAGGTACTAATGCAGCTATAGTTCCACTAACGCTTGGGGCAGCTCCTTTCACTGCAAGAGTAATAGAATCCGCACTTTTAGAAGTGGATTATGGCATTATTGAAGCAGCTAAATCATTTGGTGCAAAAACATATCAAATTATATTTAAAGTTATGTTAAAAGAGGCGATGCCATCTATAGTTCTCGGAGTTACTTTAATTATAATAAACATTATAGGGTTCTCGGCTATGGCAGGGACAGTTGGAGCAGGAGGCCTTGGAGACGTAGCAATGAAATATGGGTATTATAGATTTAAGACGGACATTATGATATACACTGTAATTATATTAATCGCACTTGTGCAAATCATTCAAGTAATAGGAAATTTAGTGTACAGAAAAATGATTAAGTAAATTATAAAAATATAAAAAGAAAGAATAGAAAGATTAATAAGATTAATAAGAAATACTAGGGGGAAAATTAAAAATGAAAAAAATATTAAGCGTGATATTAACAATAATTGTGATTTTTACATTAAGTGGCTGTGGAGCAAAAAAAAATGTGGCTACACCGGCGAAAGTTGTAGCTGATAAAAAAATTATCAAAGTAGGGGCCTCACCAATACCCCATAAAGAAATATTAGAGGTAGTTAAGCCGATCCTCGCAAAAGAGGGATATACTCTTGAAATAGTAGAATTCACTGACTATGTAATGCCCAATAATGCCTTAGCAGAGGGTCAAATAGATGCTAATTTCTTTCAACATGTACCTTACTTGCAATCATTTAGTAAAGAAAGGAATCTGGACCTTGATTATACAGTAAAGGTTCATATTGAACCTATGGGTTTGTACTCGGATAAATACAAAAAACTTAGTGATTTAAAAGATGGAGCCGAAATAGCTATTCCAAATGATCCAACAAATGGAGCAAGAGCGCTTAGAGTACTTGAGACGGCGGGGTTATTAAAAGTAAAGAGTGGAGACCTTATTTCTAAACTTGATATTACAGAAAATCCAAAGAATTTTAAAATAACAGAACTTGACGCTCCTCAGCTTCCAAGAGTTTTAAAGGATTTGGATGCAGCGGTTATAAATTCAAATTTTGCTATAGAAGCTGATTTGAAATTAACAGATGCGCTAGCAGTTGAATCAAAAGATTCTCCTTATGCAAATGTGCTTGCGGTTAAAAAAGAAGATAAAACTAAACCGTATATACAAGCACTTTCTAAGGCATTAAATTCTCCAGAAGTTAAAAAATTTATTGAGGATAAATATAAAGGTGCTATAATTCCTGCTTTCTAAATATTTTTCTTAAGTAAAATAAAAATACAATTATAATAAATGAATATTTATAAAGTAATAAAATCATCTTGCTCTCAATGTAATAGTTGAAAGTAATGTGATTTTTTTATTTTATAGCATTATTGATATATATTTTGCTATAATAATATATAATATACAATAACCAGAAAATTATGTCTTTTAGATATAAAATCAAGGGGGGGTAAATAATGAGTGTATTTTTCGAAGCGATAAACAGATTTTTTGAATTTATAGTTCCGATTGCAGATTTTCTATGGGAATTCCCAACTAATTTTAAATGGTATGCTAATATCCCTATTTTGGGAAATTTCACATTTGCCATTATAATACTTATGGGAGCAGGAATTTATTTTACTATTAGAACTAGATTTGTTCAAATTACAGGGTTTAAAAAGGGACTTAAGATTCTTGTTAGGAGTAGGACAACAGAAACCGGAATTACTCCACTAGCTTCATTTTTACTAAGCTCTGCTATGCGCGTAGGACCAGGTAATATTATGGGTGTTACTGGAGCAATATCTATTGGTGGACCAGGAGCTCTATTCTGGATGTGGGTTTCAGCTTTCTTTGGAATGTCCACTGCTTTTGCTGAAGCGGTACTTGCACAAATATTTAAAGAGAAAAAGGGAAATGAATACGTAGGAGGACTACCTTTTTATGGGCAAAAGATTTTGGGCGATAAACGATTTGTAGGGGTTATACTGTCTTTAGTTTTTATGATGTATGCACTGTTTTCTATCCCTGGACAAACATTTCATTTATTTACAAGTTTCGGCTCAATAGCTGACACCATATTTGGTACAACATTTGGGCGTCAATCCACTGTTTACTATTGTATCGCTATATTCTTAGTAGTTTCCGTTGCATTTACTGTGCTTGGTGGAATTAGAAGAGTTTCGGCTGTTACAGATGTACTGGTGCCTATTATGGCAGTTATTTATACAATTATAGTTTTATTAATAATATTATCTAACTTAGATAAAATTCCTTACTTTTTTAAAGAAGTGTTTGGTGGAGCATTTAAGCCTAATGCATTATTTGGCGGGGCCTTTGGTGTGGCACTCGCCCAGGGAATTAAGCGGGGACTCATGTCTAATGAAGCTGGTCAAGGAACAATTACAATTGCAGCAGCAGTAGCGGAGAATAAACACCCTGTAGAACAAGGCTTTGTACAATCTATAGGAGTTTTTCTTGACACTATGGTAATCTGTAGCATGACTGGTTTTCTTATTGTTATGGCTCACGTTTGGACAGGTACTGCGGGGGTTGCTTGGGAGACTATTAAAGCGTCTAAACTTACAGTTTATTTATCCTCAATACAATATTTAGTTCCTGGTACTGCATTAGATGGAGCGGCTACAGTCATTGTTTCACTATGCTATGGATTATTTGCATTTACAACTTTAGTAGGTTTAATATTGTTCGCAGAAGTCTCTGGTAATTTAATATCTAGAAGTAAGAAATTTATAACGGGAATACGTATGCTTGGTGCATTTTTCTTTGTTCCATTTGGAGCACTAACAGTTCTTGCAGGATTAGAACTAGGGAACTTATGGTATATATCTGATTTTGTAAATATTGTTGTAGTTTATGTAAATGTTCCTATTTTATTAATTGGATCTGGACTTGTAATCAAAGCATTAAAGAATTACTATGAAACAGAAGCAAGCGAAGCTAAGTTTGTTTCAAAGTCTATCGGTGTTGATAGTGAAGTCTGGAAATAAGACCTTTAGAAAACCTAGAAAAATAAGAATACTGGGTTGGTATTCTTGTTTTTTATCAATTAAATTTAAAAAATTAATTTGTCACAATAAAATGTTTTTAAGAAAAAGGAGGTTTCATTATGGATATCAAAGAATTTTGCAAAAAATATTCAGTAGACCGGATAGGTACAAATTCCTTGAAATGGGATGCACTAGATAAACGTTATGGAGATAAGAATCTAATTTCTATGTGGGTTGCGGATATGGAATTTAAAACCCCTGAAGTTGTAATTTCCGCAATGCAGAAAAGAATCGAGCATGGAATATTTGGATACTCTTTTGTGCCTGACTCCTACTATGATTCCTTTATTAAGTGGGAAAAGAATGAACATAATTATGAGGTTAATAAAGAATGGATGCGGTTTTCAACGGGCGTTGTTACGGCCTTATACTGGTTTGTTAATGCTTTTACAAAACTGGGTGACTCAGTAATTATTATTACCCCAGTGTATTACCCTTTCCATAATGCAGTAAAAGATAATGGAAGAAAATTGATTACATCAGAACTAATTAATACAAATGGAGCATATACCATTGATTTTCAGGGCTTTGAGAATAGAATTATTGAAAATGATGTTAAACTATTTATTCAATGTTCTCCTCATAATCCAGCTGGTAGAGTTTGGACTAAGGAAGAATTGGATAAAGTTCTGTCTATATGTAATAGACACAATGTGCTTGTTGTCTCAGATGAAATTCATCAGGATATTATAATTGGAGAAAACAAACAAATTCCATCGGCTATTGTAAGTGGTGGGAGATATGCAGATAACCTAATAACAATTACAGCACCTTCAAAAACTTTCAATTTGGCAGGATTATTAACTTCTAATATAATAATATCTAATGAAGAAATAAGGTCAAAATACGATGCTTATGTAAAAACTGTTAACCAGACAGAAGTAAATATTATAGGATTAACTGCAGCAGAAGCTGCTTATAATCATGGTAAAGAATGGTTAGATTCTCTGCTGGATGTTATAAGGCATAATTACAACCATGTTAAAAATAGACTGAATGAAAAAGCACCGAAAATAATTATTACACCACTCGAAGGAACTTATCTTGCTTGGTTAGATCTACGAGGATATATAGACCCTAATGACACAAGAACCTTTATACAAGATAAATGCGGGCTTGCAGTCGATCTTGGTGAATGGTTTAGCGAAGACTGTAAAGGCTTTGTTAGACTCAATATGGCTACGGATCCCAGGTTTGTTGAAAAGGCTGTAGATAAGATAATAAAGAATATCGATTGTTTATAAAAACATTTATAAATACTTCAAAGAAAGTGAGGATTACAATTATGATTAAAATACCAGATAGAATTAAATTAGCAAATCTTCCAACTAAAATCGAAAAGCTTGATAGGTTGTCAAAGCTTCTTTCTGGACCTGATATTTATATAAAAAGAGATGATTATACTGGGTCCGAGATTTCAGGAAATAAAATAAGGAAGCTTGAATTTTCAATTAAGGAAGCAGTTGATATGGGATGTGACTATTTAATAACCTGCGGTGGGATTCAATCAAATCATGCTAGAGCGACAGTTGCGTCAGCAGTTAAAATGGGGATGAAAGCTGGCCTTGTTTTAAGGGGCAAGGAAGAGACTGAGATAGATGGGAATTTGTTTATAAACAAACTTTTAGGTGCTGATATAAGATTCATTACACCTGAGGAGTATAGAAATAGAAGAATGGAAATAATGGAAGAGCTAAAAAAAGAAATGGAACTTAAGGGCTTCAAACCATACATAATACCTGAGGGAGCTTCAAATGGAATAGGGAGTTTTGGATATTTTAATGCTATGGAGGAGATAATCGCTCAGGAAAAAAACATGGGTATTCATTTTGATGGAATTTTTATAGCGGTAGGATCAGGTGGGACACATGCTGGATTATTGCTTGGGAGTAAAATGCTAAAAAGTAGCGCTCAAATCTATGGAATTAACGTATGCGACGATGAGAAACATTTTAAAGATAGAATTCATGAAATACTTATAGAAAGCAATAAATATTTGGATATTGATATTCAGTTTGATAAAAGTGAAATAAATATAATAGATGGATATGTTGGCCTAGGATATGCACTGAGTACTTCAGTAGAACTTAAATTTATAAATGAATTCGCAAAACTCGAGGGAATTATACTTGACCCTGTATATACTGGTAAGGGGATGTATGGACTTACTGAGGAAATTAAAAAAGGTAAATTTAATGAATTTAAAAATATATTATTTATTCATACAGGTGGGCTATTTGGATTGTTCCCTCAAAAAAATTTGTTCGATTTTACTATTAATAATTAAATTTATAAGAGGTAAATTATCGTATTAAGAGAATACTTTAATATATACAATTCTTTTCTCTAGAGAGAAAAAACAAGGAGGCATTTTATGAAAATGTTAAAGGGCACTAAAACGGCTGAAAATCTTATGAAATCATTCGCAGGTGAATCACAAGCTAGAAATAGATACACCTATTATGCGTCTGTAGCAAAAAAAGAGGGGTATGTACAAATATCTAATATATTTACAGAAACAGCAGGTAATGAGAAAGAACATGCAGAAAGATTCTTTAAATTTTTAAGTACAAGTTTAAATGGAGAAGTGGTAGAAATTAATGCTACATATCCTGTAGGTCTATCAGATACCAAAGCAAATTTATTATGGGCAGCGAATGGAGAAAATGAAGAGTGGTCAGATCTTTATCCAGCATTTGCAAAAGTAGCTGAAGAAGAAGGCTTTGCGGATATTGCGTTTGTTTACAGAAAGATTTCTGAAGTTGAAAAGCACCATGAAGCAAGATACAGAAAACTATTAAGTAATATAGAAAATAATTTAGTATTCAATAAAGATTCAGAAGTTATGTGGAAATGTACCAATTGTGGTTATATTTATGAGGGCAAAAGTGCTCCGAAATTATGTCCTGCATGTGCACATCCGCAAGCATATTTTGAAGTATTAGCTGAAAATTATTAAAAATTAGTTGCCACCCAAATAACAAGTTGCAAGGTGCAACTTGTTATTTGTTATTTAAATATCCTTAGTCTATAAGCATTAAGTGCTGTTTTGTAAAGTTTATTCATTAGTTTATGGTTAGCATATGCACCAACCACCATCCCAATGCCTGGAACAAGCTGTAACATTTTAGCCAAATCTATATAATCCCTATATTCTTGTTGAAAAGTTCTCCAGTCAAAGGAATTCACATCTACAGGTAAATTTTTAACGTAATTATTCCAATTTGATACTTGTTCATAAATTTCAAGTCTTCTTTTATCACTTGAAAAAGCTAATTGAAAAACGTATAGAATATATAATCTTTCTTTATAATCGCATACATCAAAACCATAGATACTAGACATTTCAAATAAAAATTTAACCTTTAAACTTAGAAGAATAGGAAAGTCAGCAAGGCCAACTAGAAGACCCGAAGCACCGGTGCCGGCACCACTAACAGTAGCAGCTTTTCTATAAAAATCGATGGATTTTTTTGCTGAATTTTCGCGTTCCTCTAGGGTTGCATTTGTAAGTGGGCATTTTGATGTATATTCAGAACCGGAGAGTACCAGTTTTGTCATATTTTCAATTGAAGTATTAATAAGATCCTGAATTTTTTCCGGAATTAAGTTATTCATCTTGTTCTGGAACCCTTTAGTTATGCCGCTTGAAAAAGATGGTTTCTTTTTCATTTGTCCTTTCCACAAAAGCAATTCTTTTAGTACATGTTCTTCATAGTTATTCATATTTACCTCCTTGTAAAAAATCGTAGTAGTAATGTCGTTTTAATTGCATCTTAATTTTTTTTGTATATTTTAAATTTTTATTTTTTATATGCACCACAATAATAATTATAACAATAAATATCCAATATATTATTATTAAACGGAATGTTTTTAAATTAATTTTAAATTTAAATGTTTAATTATATATTATGACACATGCCACAAAAGTACCTCCTAGTAGTTGTAATATAAAGATAATCAGTGTAAAATACGTAGTAAGTTCAATTAAGATGATAGATTATAATTAGGGGGATTTTTAATGCATATTCCAGATAATTATTTAAGTCCAACAACCTGCCTTGTTATGGGCGCAGTTATGGTTCCGATATGGAGAACAGCTATAAAAAATGTTGAAAGTGAGTTGACAAAAAAGAGAATACCATTGATGGGAATAGGAGCAGCTTTTTCATTTATGATTATGATGTTTAATATACCACTTCCAGGAGGAACTACTGGGCATGCATTAGGAGCAGCATTGGTAGCGCTTCTTTTAGGACCATGGGCAGCTTGTATATCAGTAACCATTGCACTATTAGTGCAGGCAGTTATCTTTGGCGATGGCGGAATTTTAGCATTTGGAGCAAATTGTTTTAACATGGCATTTATAGCCCCTTTTGTAGGGTATTACACATATAATTTGATAAAGGGAAGAATTAAAACAGATAAAGGTACGTATGTAGCAATTTTTATTTCCGCTTACCTAGCAATCAATGCCGCCGCACTATTTGCCGCCATTGAATTTGGAATTCAGCCTCTTTTATTTGTGGATGGTTCAGGAATGCCGATTTATTCTCCATATCCATTAAATATAGCAATACCGGCAATGCTTATTCCACATCTATTGATTGTAGGGGTCCTAGAAGGAATTATTACAGCCGGGGCATATGGCTTTGTTAAACAAGTTTCACCAGGTATTATATATGAAGGTTTAAATATAAAGTTGAAACCAATTTACACATTACTTCTAGGAATGGTCTGTCTTTCTCCGATTGGTCTACTTGCAACGGGCACAGCATGGGGAGAGTGGTCGCCAGAAGGGATTTATTCTGTAATAACTGGTGGCACAGCACTAGGCTTTATTCCAAAAGGAATGCAAGAAGGTTTCAGTTTTAAGGCGCTAATGCCAGATTATTCAATTAATGGAATTTCGGGAATCATGGCTTATATATTATCAGCTATATGTGGGGTTGCTATTATGATTATAGTCTTCAAGTTAATTAATAGTAATAAAGCGCATTTAAATAAATAACAAATGTTTTTATTTATCTAAAAACCGGGAAGAGAGGTAGTTTGAAATGCCAGAATGGCTTTTAAAAAAAGATGATTATGTTCCGTCAACTGAAAAGAATACTTTTATTAATAAGAGCATTCTATCTATTTTAAAGATGTTAACAAAATTTAAATATAACGCAAAGTATAAATCTAATAGATTTGGAATAAATACCATAACTAAATTTATATCAGCGGTTTTATTAATAATACTTGTAGCACTTTCAAGAAGCTTTTATTTTATTATAATAATAGACGTGTATTTACTGCTTATTATTAGTCTACTTAAAGCAGAAGAAATAAAGCACATAATTAAATTGGGAGTAATAGTTACAATTTTTACACTTATTATTCTTCTACCATCTTTTTTTATGGGAAATAGAAATAATAGTATACTAATTGTAGTTAAAACCTTAACAACAGTAACAGCTGTTAATATTACATCCTGTATTACTCAATGGAATGATATAACTAAGACATTGAAACTATTTTTTGTGCCAGATATTTTTATCTTAGTTTTGGATATTACTATAAAGTATATTGTTATTTTTGGAGAATTTTCTTTAAACATGCTATATGCCCTTAAATTACGGTCTGTGGGCAAAAATAAAAACAAAAGTACATCATTATCAGGAATTATAGGTACTATGTTTATAAAGTCAAAAGAAATGGCTGAGGAAATGTATGGAGCAATGGAGTGTAGAGGGTTCGCCGGAGAATATAAATTATACAGCAAGTACAAATTTAGAATAAATGATATGTTATGTATTATAATTAATATAGGTTTTATAGTTTCTTATTTTTATTTTGTTAGGGTGTGATTTAATTGATACAAATGAAAAATATTTATTATTCATATGACAGCGGCGTGATTGCACTTAAAAATGTTAGCGTGCA
>JBLHPD010000095.1:0-17968 GCA_047624165.1 Clostridium sp.
CTTACAGGTGCATCTAACATTTCCAGACCCATTTCAACTATTTCGCTAGCAATTTCTTTAGAAACCACTGGAGTAATTGAACTCATATCAATTACAACGGTTCCTTTTTTTGCACTTTTAATAATTCCACTTTCACCTAAAACCACTTCTTTTACGTGCTCTGAATTTGGAAGCATTGTAAAAATGATATCACTATTTTCCGCTACCTCTTTTGGTGATGAAGCTGAAATGGCACCTGAACTAACCAGTTTTTCAACCGTTTCTTTATTGATATCGTATACAGTTAAATTATGACCAGCCTTTATTAGATTTAATGACATAGGTTTTCCCATTATACCGAGTCCTATAAAACCAATGTTTTTTTTCATGTTTAACCCTCCATTTTAATAAAAATTATTTTTATATGTTTAATAAATTGATTATGATTATTTAAAAAATATTAAATGTTTATTAATATTTAATAATGATACAGTTTATAGTAACCATTTACACTCGTATTAGTAATTTTATTACTGTATAAATTATTTAACAGTAGTTTTATTACTGTCTTAACAGTACCAAAATATTTAAACGTTGTCAATAACTATTTGTTTTTTATCCAATATATTGCTACAATTAATTTATACAAGGAGTTTATTTACAAAAATCAGGAGGAAAATATAACTATGGAAGATAATCTTTTCGCTACCATTAGATCAAGATTCAATACACTTTCTAAAATTCAGAAAAATATCGCCGATTTTATTCTTAACAATAAATCCGAATCAGTGAGACTTACTATTAATGAATTGTCACAAAAATGTAATGTCAGTGAACCTACAGTAATTCGCTTTATAAATAAATTGGATTACAGTTCTTATAGTACATTTCGCCTTGATATGGCAGGGGAATTATCAAAAGAAACACATACCTCGTCTAAAAATGCCATTAAAATAGAAGATGGGTATCAAAACATTGAAGCTGATGATAATATTGATGCCGTTAAACAAAAGGTAGTTTATTCTGTAGGCTGCGCTGTAAATGACCTTAATAACATGATAAATATCGATGATTTGGAGAGAGCCGTAAACCTTATTTATGAATCTAACAGTATACTATTCTATGGATCCGGGGGCTCAAGTGTAATTGCCATGGATGCATATCATAAGTTTATGAGAATTGGTAAAAATGTATCTTACGACTTGAATTCACACTTTTCATTAATAAAGATTTGTCATCTTGAGAAGAATGACGTTGTAGTTCTCATATCTCATACAGGGGAGAGCCGAGAAGTATTAGAATGTGCTGAAAATGCAAAAGAAAGAGGATGCAAGATTATAGGCATTACAAGTTATTTAAATTCTGATCTTGCAAAGATTTCTGATATTGCGTTATTTAGTTCGACATATGATTTAGAATACTATACAGATGCTATGGTATCAAGGCTTATTCAACTTGTTATTTTAGATATGATTTATATTTCAGTAAGTCTCAAAATGGGAGATCAAAGTAAAATAATGATTGAAAAATCAAGAAAAGCAATTTCTGTGGCAAAAAAGAAAATTTCTAAATAAAATCAAAATCCAGCAGAATAAATTAAATTTTCTGCTGGATTTTGATTCTATTTTCCCATAAAAACATTTTTTTTAATATTTAACATATTCTACACAATTTATTCATTATTTTGTCATAGTTTTATGATATTATTTAAGTATAGATAAAGTATACATTAAAGTGAAGTCCCCCTTTACTTTAATAAAAAAGCTGTGAAGTTTAACTTCACAGCTTTTTCGATTGTTTATGGATATAAGTGGCATTGAAGTTAAACCATCACCTTAACTTTGTTTCGCCCATTTTCTTTAGCTTTATATAATCCTTTATCTGCTCTATTTACTAAATCGACAATTGTATCTCCCTCTTTATAAGTTGCAACGCCAAAACTGCTAGTTCTCTTATTTGCAACTGAAAATTTATGCGTTTCAATTGCTTTTCTCAATTTTTCTGCTACATATATCCCTTGATGCATACTGGTATTATGGCAAACAATCAAAAACTCTTCTCCACCCCATCTACCAACTATATCAGTGTTTCTAATGTTATTTTTTAGTATTTCAGCTGTCTCAATTAATACTTTATCCCCCACATTATGTCCGTATGTATCATTAACATATTTAAACAAATCTAAATCCAATAAAATAACTGAAAACTCACTACAACAATTTTTGGCTCTATTACATTCACATTCTAAAATTTCATCTAATCTTCGACGATTATAAATATTTGTTAATCCATCTTTCATTGACATATCTTCTAATTTTTCATTTATTTTTTGAATTTGCATGGACTTCTCTTTAAGTTCTTGAATATTTTCATTTATAATTTTTTGATTTTTAAATTCTTTCACATATTTTTGATAACTAATTACTGAAACAATCCAAGCAATTATATTATTAGACAAAATATCCTGTATATAGCTACTTTGTATAATAGTTTGTTGAAATGATGGAAATGCTACAATCATAATTACACTAGTTACCCCATAAATAATAAAGCTTTTGAATGGGTGAAAGTAAAAAATTACAGCAAATCCATAAATCACTGCAATGTATATGGTGGGCAATGTAAATATATTGCTTTTGATTAGTAACCCTCTCATTATTGCAATAAAAAATCCGTAAAATCCAAAACTGATTTCATAAATTTTATACATCCTAGATATGCGAATAGGCTTTTTCACTTGAATATATGTACTTACAATAGCATAAATCAACATAACAATAGCCGTAAATAAATGAATCTTTTGAATTAAACTCCCTGGTACTCGCACATATAACCCATAATACATCTGTTCTATGGTTAAAAAAGCTGCTAAAAACAATATCTTTAAATTATTATGTGTAGATTTTTTTTGAAAAAACTCCTGTTTATGCTGCGGTAAAACAGACTGAAAAAAAGTTTTATACAACGGAAACATAGTATACCCCCAACCTATTATAAAATACAATTCTAAATTCACTAATAACTAGCATACAGAATTAAATTTAATATTATTTATTTTACCATTATTTTCATAAAGATACCATTATTCTAACATTTGAATAAATGTTAGAATGCAAGTTGTATGTATGAAACTACAAAACAAAAAGGTCCCGTAGTCCCCCTCCACTTTAATCAAAAAAGTTGTGAAATAAAATTCACAACTTTTTTCATTTGTCTATAAGGGACATTCAAGTAAATAACAAGTCAGTATACGAGTCTATTTCACGATATACTTTGTCGCATCTTTGAGTTGTTATTTATTCTCATGCGCCTAATATGATTTTTAAAAAATGCGCTTTTTTATAATCATAGCTCTTTTTATAAGTTTCATTAAGTTGATTATATGTGTGTTGAGATATACGAGGCTCTTTATTTCCGGAAATTTCTATAAATGAAGTTATTATTGCAGCATGAAAAATAGTATTATTGAAATTTTCATAAAATATTACATCTCCAATTTCAAGTTTACTTATATCCTCTACTTCTACCCCTTTAATTACATTTCTATTCATACTTTGATTTATTTTTAAATACCAATATAGGGAGTGAGCTACAGCCCAACAGATTGAAGCTTTACCTCGTTTCATGTCATACCACCATGGTCTAACGTTATTATAATCAAGTGGTGCCCCCCCTGCCCTTAAACATTGAGAAACAAAGTTAGTACAATCTCCACCATTTTCATTATTTGATTGAAAATATTTATATTTTTTATTTGGCTCAAGTGCATATTTTATTGCATAATTCACAGCTTCTACTCTATTATATTTATTGGGCATAAAGTTACTCCTTAAAAATTCTCATAAGTTATATTATGCTATATGTTTTTATTGTTTACCCTCTCCATAAGTTTATAAGTAATATATCGTTCCAGTAGCGTTTACTTCTGAGTCTTCTTCATACTCTTCGTAGTCAATATATGCGCCTTTAAGCTCTATAACATTTTCTTGTATGTCAAATCCTTCTATACTTATTGTTTCTATTACATTATTTTCATTAGCACAGGAAGCCACTGTGTAATAGTACTCTTCCTCTTCATTATAAATAATTGCTGTATTTAATATTCTAAAGGTTACTTCCCTTCTAATCCACTTATCTTTCTTTATAATTTCTCCAAAGTAAATTTTTTCTACTCCATCATTGTTTTTTTTATCTTTAAATAAAAAACTCATTTCTAACACCCCTCCACTTATATATAGTGTATCTCTAATTTTAGTAAGGTTAACTAGGATTTTCTAATTCCTAGTCAAACATTGCGCTTTCCTCTAGCAACCTAATTAATGAAGGATCCTGAATGAGGCGAGGTATTTTGACTTGGTTAATGGAAGCCCCACGTTTTAATAACTCTTGTTTAAGATTTTGAAATGTCCCCGCTTTAACGAAATGGATATCTACTTCGCTTATTCGCTTTGCCTTAACCCCTGCAAGATAACGAGGATTAGCCGCTCCCAAGCATTGCTCTAAAGTTTCTTTCATTTTAAGCGCTTTAGTTGAAGTTATTATTGACTTGTTAACTTCAATATAAAAGAGATAATGTCCAACTACGTTCTCTACTTCTAATGTAACCGTATAATCCTCTAACATAACTCCCAAAGCTTTAGTAGTAGAACCCAGGGCGTACCGTACTGCCTGTTCTGAGGTCTTCTCCCCCGCTATGTTAAGGAGTTGTCCTATGCGATACATGAACTCAATTACAGGACTTTGATTTGAATGACCAACGACTTTTATCACATCACCCATCCGATACCTGTAAAAACCAGAGTAGTTCGTTATGACGACTTCATATATCTCTCCGACGTTTAACTCATCTAAATCAAAGGTTGTTGGACTAGGATTATCGGATTCCTTAAGAGGGATAAACTCAAAATAAGCTGACCGAGGGGTAACAACATAACTTACATCATTTACGTTAGTAGCCATTCCTATTAATGCCTCTGTCGCTCCATACATAGCTGAAAAAATAGGCAAATCCCCAATATAATACCGCAATCTATCTAGGTAGATGCCAAAACTTCCACCAACTACGCAAGAAATATTGACCATCTTCGGCCACACCCTTTGAGCAATTCCTTGCATTCCTTTGCTTAATTCCTGTTCTAGCTCCAATGCACGTACAGGATCAGGCTTTAAGCGCTCTTTTAGCTTGTCCCTTACTCCAAAATCCAAGTTCAAGCGGGGCGAGATTAATCCTTTGGCGAGGTCATCAATAATCTCCAACCACTGTTCTTCCAATACTCAAAAAGTTGTACAATCGCAGATGGAAAAGGAGACATCATATACGCCAAGTTCCGATCTTTCAGCGCAAACAACAAATGTAGATAATTAGCATCTTGCTGATTTTTGATTGCAAGAACTTCAATTGGAGAAGTCCAAAAATAGCGAAGTATCTTTTTCATGGACTGTACCCCACCTGAAGTCCCTGAACCATAGGGAATTCCCAATGGCGTATCCCCTGATTGCAACATATTCATAAGAAGCAATCCCTTGCCACCCGTCCTTGCAGCAGGTAGAGCATTAGAAAGTGACCCATGTTGTAGAAACATCATACTCAAGCTCGTAATCTTCCTTGTTTTTGAAGTGGTGGGAATGCGTTTTTGTTTCCCTGTGGTCCCCGAGCTTAATCCAAAATACTTAACATCATCAGATGTTAGTACATTTTCAAGACCTGCGGCAATTTCATCAATGTAGTTTTCGTAGTCGGAATAACTCGTTAATGGCACAACACGTTTATAATCCGAGGATCTACGCAAGACTTCAAACTCATATAAGCGGCCATAAACCGTCTTTGAATTATTTTTTAGAATTTCATTTAATATGGCACGGTTAACGTTCCCTGCTTTAATTGTGTCCTTAACAAACTTATTATAAAAGAAATCAGAACACATAGCATAGGATCGATTAATTACCCATTGCAGTATATTCATATCCTATTACTCCTTCTTGTAAATATTTAAAATGTCGTTATTTGTATATATTACCATGTTTTTTATTATATTTATATGTTTTTCCTTATCTATTTGAACAAAATTTTTAAATATTTTATATGATATATAGAAAATTTGCGTAACCTAAAAAAACAAGGTGCCCTTGCAGTAATAGAGACCATAACAATGGACCTATTACTCCCTACGAGCACCTATCTAATATTTTTGATAATTCTACTTTAGCAGTTTATTAGTTTAATTAATCTCATATAATTTAGCTAATTTATCAAAAGCTAATAATGAATTTTGTATTTTATCGTAAGCTATGCAATAAGATAACCTTGCATGACCCGGGCATCCAAATGCAGATCCTGCTACTAGTAATAAGTTGAATTGTTTTGCATCCTCGCAGAATTTTTTATCATCTGCTATTGGTGTTCTAATGAACAAATAAAATGCCCCTTGTGGTTTTACACAAGTGAATCCTAATTTTATAAGATAATTGTATAAAAGATCTCTGCTACGCTTATATATACTGACATCAATTTCACAATCTAGGCAATTTCCGATAACCCGCTGGAAAAGTGATGGTGCATTTACAAAGCCTAAAATCCTGTTGGCCACATTTAATGACTTCATTATATCATCAAATGAATCCATATTTGGATTTGCAACTACATACCCTATTCTCTCCCCAGGAATTGACAATGATTTACTATATGAATATCCAATAAATGAATTTTTATAGTATTTTAAAATATATGGAACTTTGACATTATCATAAACTATTTCCCTATATGGCTCATCAGATATAAGATATATGCTTGTGCCTAGTTCCTCTTCTTTTTCTCGCAGTACTTTTGCTAAATCTTGTATTACCTTTTCGCTGTACACAATACCTGTTGGATTGTTTGGTGAATTGATAATAATTGCTTTTGTTTTACTATTTATTTTATCTTTTAAAACCTGCATATCAGGTTCGAAGGTATCAATATCCGTAGAAACCACTACAAGTTTCCCATCAAAATTATTTACATAGTTTCTGTATTCACCAAAAAACGGTGCGAAAACAATAACTTCATCCTCTGGGTTAAGTAATGTTTTGAGCAAAATATTTAATCCTCCAGCTGCCCCACAGGTCATAACTATGTTAGAGCATGAAATATTTATGTTATGTTTTTTATTTAAAAATTCCGCTATTTTAGATCTTACATCTTCATACCCAGAATTATTCATATATCCATGTACAAGTCCAGGAGCAGTTTCATTTAATACTTTGTTAATTTCAATTTTAATATTCTCAGGAGGTGCGACATTAGGATTACCCAAGCTGTAATCAAAAACATTTTCTTCACCATAAATACCAGATAATCTTTTACCTTCCTCAAACATAGCTCTTATTATAGAACTATTAGCCACCAAATCTTTCATTTTGTTAGATATCATTTTTACTCTCCTTTTTATCTGCATTGGATTTACTAAATTCTACACGCTTTTTAATACATTATCTGACTTTCCTTTTTTAGCAATTGTAAGTAATGTACCTAGAGCTATAGATAGGAATGCTGATACAATAACTCTGTACTGTCCCGGCAACATAAATACTACCGTGTGAGCAGGTATCCAGAAAAAAGGGCATGTTTTAATCCAACTAAATTCCACCAATGAATGCCAATCATTTTTATCTATTATCTCACTCATTGTAACTTTGCCACCATTTTTCTCATACTTCATACTTATATACATATCTGTAAATCTATGAAATAGCATCATCATAGGTCCAAAAGTAAGATTCATAATCGCACTTCCGAAAAATGCTTGTGCAAGTACTGATCCTTGAAATGGGAGTTTAGCAGATGCTTGCGCAACTGCTACTCCACCCATGTATACGGTAAACACAAGTGTAATCATTAACCCTATAACTCCCCATACAATAACTTTATAAATAATCCCCTTCGGAATAACCCAATCACCTTTTAAAATTCTTACTCCAAGCAGATCTCCCATAGTGGCTAATATTCCAAACTTAATAAACCCTCCTATATATGGATGCGAATCAGTAGCCCCAATAAATACTTCTCGCGCTTCTGGAACTAATAAGATAAGTACCCAAATTAATAGCACACCCGCCCATAAAAGATCTCCTTTTTTCAAGCGAGGCTCATTCCAACTTCAATAGCCTTTAAGTTGAGCTCAACAAATTTGGGGTTAACATTTTCTTTTATTATTTTATCCCAATTTATATCTTCGAGTCCCATTGCCTTAATTAGAGTTCCTAGCAATATAACATTCATAACCTTTGAATTCCCAAGCTCTTTAGCATGTTTTGCAGCATCTACTACTGTTGTCTGCACTTTGCCACTCAGTTCTTCAATAATTCCTGAGGGATAGTCAACTTTTCCAGAAAGAATTGGCATGGAGTCTATTTCATAATCGTTAACTACAATCTTTCCTTCTGGTTTTAAATATTTAAGCCATCTCAAAGCTTCCATTTTTTCAAATGAAACTAATATATCGGCTCCTCCAATTTCAATTACAGGAGATTGTACATCCTCACCATATCTAACCTGGGACGAAACGGATCCTCCTCTTTGAGACATTCCATGTATTTCGCTCATTTTAACATCGTATCCTGCTTCCATTAAACCTGTTGTCAAAAGCTTACTAGCAAGAATAGTACCTTGACCACCTACTCCAACTAATATTATATTTTTTGTCATATTATTTTACCTCCTTTGCAATTGCATTCACTGGGCAAACTTGTACGCAAACGTTGCAACCAACACATAGAGCCTTATCTATGTGTGATTTTTTCACTGATTTATCAAAGGATATTGCTGGACATCCAACTTTAAGACATTTCTTACATCCTATACATTTATCCTCATCAACCTCAACCTTATCTTGGAAAGCACCCGCAAATTCTTCTTTATCTTCTTTAGAGAATTTTTTTAATACACAAGGCCATCTAGTTATTATTACTGATGCTTCCTTTAACTCAAAAGCCCAATCTATTGTTTCTTTCATTTCTTTTAAGTCATTTGGATTTACTACCCTCACGTTCTTAATTCCACAAGCTTTTACAAGTGCTTCTATATCTACAATTTCTGTTTCTAAGCCTTGAAGTGTATATCCTGTACCTGGATTTTGTTGATGTCCTGTCATACCAGTAATTCTATTATCTAAAATTACATTTATAGAATTACCTTTATTATAAGAAACATCTAGTAATGAGTTAATTCCAGTATGGAAAAATGTAGAATCACCAAGTACCGATACCACTCTAGTTTCATTATTCTTTTTCATATTAAATACTTGCTGTGCACCATGTCCGATACTGATACTAGCCCCCATGCATACGGACCAATCCATAGCATTATAAGGCTCAGCAAATCCTAGTGTATAACATCCTATATCTCCAGATATTATAGTATTTTTTCTCTTTCCGATTTCATAGAAGAACCCTCTGTGAGGACATCCTGCGCATAGAGTCGGAGGTCTTGAAATAACTTTGCTTTCATCATATTCTATAGTTGGCATATTCTTACCATAAACTGATTTTCTGATTACATCTGGAGTAAGTTCTCCAATGCTTGGAAATGTATTTTTCCCGAAACATTCTATTCCCATTATTTTAAATTCATTTTCTATTATTGGATCATTTTCTTCAATTACATATATTTTATCAACTTTAGATGCAAACTCACTCATCATTGCTTTAGGAAGTGGATTTGTAAATCCAAGTTTCAAATAAGATACTTTATTTCCAAAAACCTCCTTAGCAAATGTAAAACAACATCCAGATGCAACTACACCAATTTTTGTATCTTTCGATACGCTATCATTTAATTCCATATAGTTTAAAGGTGTATTGTTTGAAAACTCTTCCAATTTGTTTAATCTCTCTTCTACTTTTCCTCTCATAATTGTTGAATGAGCTGGAACAGGTATATATTTTTTTATATCCTTAACATACTCTTTTATTGGAGCGTCGCACCTGTCTTCACATTCAACTATGCCCTTAGAATGACAAAGCCTTGTAGTAATTCTAAAAAGTACTGGACTATCGTATTTTTCACTAATTTCAAAAGCATCTTTAATCATATCTTTTGCTTCTTGACTGTCAGATGGCTCAAACATTGGTATTTTAGCAAATCTTGCATAGTTTCTATTATCTTGTTCGTTCTGTGATGAATGCATTCCTGGTTCATCTCCAGAAACTATAACAACTCCACCATTAATTCCTGTATAAGAACTTGTAAAAAGTGGATCTGCGGCAACGTTAAGACCAACGTGCTTCATAGCAGCTATTGATCTAGCACCTGCGAAAGCCGCCCCAATTACTGCTTCTACCGCAACTTTTTCATTTGTAGCCCACTCGGCTAAAATATCATCTTTATATAATGCAATATTTTCTAATATTTCAGTACTAGGGGTTCCTGGGTATGCCGATGCAAATCTTACCCCTGCTTCATATGCTCCACGAGCAATAGCTTCATTTCCTGTTAATAATTTTTTCATGATTTCACTCCTCTTTATTTTGCTTATTATCATATTTTTTTGTATTTCTACTTAACTGCAGCTGCTGATAATACTAATGATAAATATTTTTCTTCTGCTGTCGAACCTCTTGAAGTCAAAACAATAGGAACTTTTGCTCCAACTATAAAGCCTGCCATTTTAGCCCCTGCAGAGAAAATTAATGATTTTCCTAGTATATTCCCTGTTGTGATATTAGGAACCACTAAAATATCAGTATCTTCTGTAACAGGACTATCAAACCCCTTTATTTTTGCAGATTCCTTGCTCATAACTAAATCATAGGATATAGGTCCTTCTATAATACAATTTTTAATATCTCCGCTAGTACTCATTTTCTTTAACAAATCCGCCTCAACAGTTTCCGGCATCTTTGGATTTACACCCTCTACCGCAGTAAGAACTGCAACCTTTGGTTTTTCATACCCCATAGCTATAAATGCATCAACTGCATTCTCAATGATTTGTTTTTTATCATTTAAATTAGGGTACATCATCATTCCACCGTCTGTAACTGCCAGTAGTTTGTGATACGTTGGCACTTCAAATATAGCAACATGGGACATAACGCTTCCTGTTCTGAGTCCCTTTTCCTTGTTAACCACTGCCCTTAAAAGATCTGCAGTCTGAATTTTTCCCTTCATTATAAAGTCTGCTTTATTATCACGTATAAGTTCTACTGCTTTCATAGCAGCCGCTACATCGCCATCTACATTAATAATGGCATTATCATCTATACTCTCATTTAGGTGTTGTAGTACTTCCTTTATTTTCACTTTGTCCCCTATTAATATAGGTTCTACAATACCGTCTTTTTTTGCTTTAAATACAGCTTCAAGTGTATGTTCATCTTGTGCAACCACCACCACTACTCGTTTTTTTGACTTGTCATTTTGAATCTTTTCAATTAACTCTTTAAAATTTTTAAAAGCCATGACTCTCCTCCTATATATACTGCTGTAATAATACATCGCTAATTACTTAGAAATTTTAATCGTATACATTATATATAAGCAACAATCATGCCAAAATAAAATACAGGCCCGAGGCCTGTATTTTGGTAATATATTTTTTATGTTTAAATTATTCTGTTAACCTATGTTAACACTTTGTTATCTTAAGTTTACATCTATTGTATTTATGATTTTGTTTTTTTCCACAGTGCAGTTCTGCTTATACCCAATTGTTTTGCCATTTCCGTTTTTGACATTCCACTACTAGAAAGCATTTCTATTACTTTTTCCTCTACATATCTGTTGATTTCCTTTAAGTTTACCACTTTTTCATCATGGCAATCGAGGTTTTCATTTATAACTTCCCTATCATTCTCAATTATTTCTATATCATTTAAATCCACTTCTTTGAATATTGCATACCTTTGTGCAATGTTTCTAAGTTCCCTCACATTACCAGGCCAAGAATATTTGATTAGCTTTTTCTCAAGAGAGCTATCTACTATCATTTCATCAGCTTCACCTGAAAATTTTTCAAGATAGTACTTAAAGAGCGGAAGGATATCCTTTTTCCTTTCCCTAAGTGATGGTATATGAAGCTCAAGTATATTTAACCTGTAGAACAAATCCCTTCTGAATTTTCCCGCGTACGCCTTTCTCTTTAAGTCTTCATTTGTTGCTGATATAATTCTAATGTTGAGTGGAATTACATAGTCCGAACCTATCCTCATTACTTCCTTCTCTTCTAAAACACGTAATAATTTAGATTGAAGATTAAGTGAAATACTATTTATCTCATCTAGGAATAAGGTACCTCCATGCGCAAGCTCAAATAGCCCTGGTTTGCCACCTTTTCTTGCACCCGTAAATGCGCCCTCTTCATATCCAAAAAGTTCGCTTTCTAGTAAGCTTTCCGATATTGCAGCACAATTAATAGCTACAAAGGGTTCATTTTTTCTTCTACTAACATTATGCATACTTTGTACAATCATTTCTTTGCCAGTTCCGCTTTCTCCATAAATTATTACAGTACTATCAGTTAACCCAATTTTCATTGCTTTAGACAACGTATTTTTCATAATAGGATCACAAGCAATAATGTCTTGAATTTTATACTTAGTAACAAGACCTTTCTTATTAAGTTCATATCTTATCTTCTTTTCTAGATTTTGCAATTTAGTTATATCCTGAAAAGAGCACAGCACACCATGTATGTCACCATCTACCTTTAATATAGATGTATTGGCAGTAACAACTATTTTTTTCAAGGTTCTTATTTCATTATACCTATTAATTTTATTTTCCATAACATCCATTATAAATTCAAGCTCAGGATAAACATCTAATAACCGCTTATCCATTACATCATTACTTTCTTTTTTTAATAGTTTCCTAGCTCTTTCATTATAAAGTATAATCTTGCCTTCCTGATTTACTGCAATAACAGCATCATGCACTCCATCCAAGATGGTTTTTAGCACCTCATTTTTATATTCCTGTTCATATAAATTGTCCACAAGTTCTCTAGCATATGTAATTCCGTCATTAATTGATTCATTGCTGGCACCTAAATGAACAAATTCTATATTCAATCTTTGGGCATAGCTACAGGGCATACCGCCCCCAACTATTATTACCTGTTCCCTTTTATATAAATACTTACTTACGCGTTCGCCGATTTCTTCTTTATAGCTGAACCTTTCAATTATGACATTGGCACTTATCATACTCTTCCATTCCTCATAGTCAAAGTATTCTAAATCCGATATAATAAGCACAATCTCCTTATTAGACTTAATTGCTGTCTTTATTGAAAATAAAATATCTAATGTAGTAATCCTGAGTTGTATTACCGGAATGTTTACTCTACCGACAGTAAGACTGTACCCGCCACTTCTTGCTATAATAGCTTTGGCACCCTTACTTTCTAATATCTTTCCTTGTTTTTCTATATTATCAGGATCTAATATATCAATAATAATTTTCCCTTGTTCTACATCTTCTGTAAACAATTCTATTATACTTTTTTTGAGTTCTTTATCAGAAGCAATTATGCCGATTTTTGTATCCATATGCACACTCCTTAATCTTTCCGATATCTTCATTATACCAAATCTTCAAGAGAGATTAAATTAGTTTTATATTAACAATTAGTTTTTACATTTAACCTTATTCTAATCTTAACATCCACCTGCATTAATAATTAAGGCCATATTTAAAAATGCATAAGATATCTCTTAATTGAGACATCCTATGCATTTTTCATTGTATCTTGTATTTCGAAGAAATGATCCTTGGCACCACTTCCATCTAGCATAGATTTTTTATGGCCATCTTCTTGTACTACAAATTCCCATTTTCCATTCTCATTTTTCTCCAAATCCCCTCCACAATGGCATATAGGACATTCTATAGTGAATCCTTCATCATTCCAATGTGGTTGTCCTAAAGATAGAACATTCGAATGACAAACAGGACACCAGCCTAAGTTCTTATCTCCAAGAAAGGTAACTTTATCATAGTTTTCAATCCCTTTAACCACATTTTCTCCTAATTGTCTAGCTCTTACCAAAGCTTCATCATCAAAAAGTATTTGTCCTGGTCTTGGGGCACGATTTACCATCATTTGATCTACTACCTTAATATCTTGAGCCAACAAAGTTATATTTATACTTTCAAGGGTTAATGACATCCAACTGCGAGTTGAACCACCATTACCAATTATAGCTCCAACTCTATGTTTAAAATAATCTTGATTTCCGACCTGCTTGTGAAAGTTTGGCTCATAAGCTAAGTGACGATCAGTAAATATTCTATAAATTCCTGAAGGCATAAATGAATATGATGGAACAGCTACTATAACTCCATCCGCCCCTAACCATTCCTTCATGATTAACTCCATATCATCTTTATCTTTATATACACATTCTGGTGCTTCACCCTTTTGAGTAAATTTTACGGTACATGACTCACAACCTGAGCAAGGTGTAATATTATAATCATGGAGGTTAATCATTTTCACCTCTGCTCCTAATTCCTCTGCTCTCATCAATGCTTCTTTAACTAATATTTCACCATTTCCATTTTTTCTGCCCGCCGTAACTGCTAATATTTTCATTTGTTTTCCTCCAATTTTTTTCAAGTTAAATCCTCTCCTGCGGAGCTACATATTAACGACTTCAGAAGGAGATTTATATTCCCACTAAAGTTTTGTCTTTATTATAGCGTGTAACTCCCACTTATAGAAGTAGGAGACTTTCCTTCTGAAATGTCGTTAAATTTCTACTGCTGTATCAAAACCTGCATGAACTGCTGAATAGACGTTACCTATTTTATGCCCATCTCCAATTATATACACTTCTGTTTCTGGAATTAGATGTCTAAGTTCAGCAATCTTATCCTTGCGTGGTATCATTCCTAAAGCTAGTACCACAGTATCTGCTTCAAATTCACTCCACTGGAATTTAGAATTAATTGTTCTAATCCCACTGTCAGTAATTTCCTCTAATTTTGTATTGGTCACTACTTTAATATGATGTTTCATAAGTAAAGACTGTAATGAGAATTTATTAATCAGTGAAGCACCATTCAAAAGAGCCTCAGGTCCCATCATTTCGAGTAGCATAACTTCTTTACCTTTCATTGCAAGTGCTATAGCAGACTCTGCTCCTGTTAATCCACCACCAACAACAATGACCTTTTGTCCTACATCTACTCTTCCACAGTCTACATCTCCAGCCCAATGAACATGACTCTTTTGTACGCCTGGAACATTTGGAATAAACGGCGTGGCACCTACTGCAATAATCAATGCATCTGGTTTGTTTTCTTTTAAAGTTTCTGCCGTTACCTCTGTGTTTAGAATAATCTTAGCTCCACACTTTAAAGTTTGGGAAACAATCCATTCTAAATAATTTTTAAGATCTTTCTTAAATTCAAGATCTGTTGCATGATTTAAAGTTCCACCTAATTTATTTTCACTTTCATAAATCGTTACTTCATGACCCCTCTGTACTGCAGTAAGAGCAGCTTGCATTCCAGCTGGTCCACTACCAACTATTACAACTTTCTTTTTAACTTCTGCCTTAGTAACTTTTCCACCAAGATATTCTGTTTCACGTCCATTCATTGGATTAACTGCACAACGTGTCTTTTTAAAGAAAGCTGAACGTCCGCAACAGGTGTTACAACGCACGCATGGTCGTATATCTTCTTCTTTCCCAAGGGCAGCTTTTCTCATGAATTCCGGATCTGCTACAAAAGGTCTTGCCATTGCGACAAAATCAACAATTCCTCTTGAAAGTATTTCCTCTGCATTTTCTAGTGTCATAACTGACCCAACCGCTGTTACATATAAGTCATCACCAACTGCTTTTTTAATTTCCTCCGCATAATGTACATTTAGCATATAAGGCACATAAAGTGGTTGAATCATATATTGAATTGTAAATGGATTTGGAAGCATACCAACTGAAACATGAAGTATATCAATTTTGTCTTTTATCATCTTTACAAATTCAATAACTTCATCTGTTTTCATTCCGCCTTCAACTAATTCATCTGCGCTTATCCTATATTCAATAATAAAATTATCGCCAACTCTTCTGCGAACCGCCTCTAATAATTCAATACAAAAACGTGCTCTATTTTCAAAGCTTCCGCCGTATCTATCAACACGCTTGTTTACATATTGAGATAAGAACTGTGATGGAAGCATTCCATGAGCTCCGTGAATCATAACCATTTTAAAGCCACTGTCCTTACATCTACCTGCAGCATCTGCATAGTCCTGAATGGTTTTATTAATTAGTGGAATACTCATTTCTTCAACTTCTGCTGGCGTCTTTCCCTGAAGCTTTGAAAAGTATTCATCAATTTCTACTGGCTTTGGAGTTGAACTTACTGGTTTTAAACCTTTGCTAGCTAAATTCATGGAGTTAGCAAAACGACCACCATGGTTTAACTCAACAGAAATTAATGCACCATATCAATGAATAAATATAAACACGTTTTTTCACCGATAACAATAAAAGGGGTGGAATTTAAAAATAGAATTGAAGTAGCTCCTATGGTTCCTTGTATGGCCACTCCAGAAGGTTGGGTAACAAAAGAATTAATCGAATTCTATAGACCTTTTGCAAAAGGTGGGGCAGCTATTGTTACAGTTGGAGATTCTGCAGTAAATTGGACCTATGCAATGGATCATGAGGGACAAATCCATTAATTTTAGGTTTGGCACAGCAAGTGGCATATAAAAATATTTTGAATACGTTTTTTTTTTGTTCCTGTGGTGTTAATTTTGTCTTTAATTCCTTCACACGCCTTCACTCCTCGTATAAAATATTACGGAATTAAATCATCATCTTTAATGCTACAATATCATTATTTTATCAAAGTATAGCTTGAATCAAAAATGCCTATTTAGAATTACTCTTATTCTTTTATGTTATAACTGTTCACTTTTTTCTATTATACTAAAGACTATTATGTCTATACCAATAAAAGAAAAGTGCAGCCATAGCCACACTTTTCTTCTACTAACAATACTATCTATATTTAAATATATATAATATCTAAAAGTATATTATATTTTTATTTCTTCTAAAACATTATTCGTAAAAAATGGAACTATTGCATTCATATTCTCTTTCTTCCATGCCATAACTACACTTATAACATCATCTTCCAGTTTGAAAAATTTATAATTCTCAGTATTATACATTCTAATATTGCTATCAACTAGTGCAATTCCAAGGCCTGACTCTACACATAAAAGAAGCGACTCTACGTTTGGAAGCTGCTTAACAATATTAGGGGTAAACCCGTGCTTTCTGCATAGTCTTATTATTCCATCGAATCCATTAGGTGTTTCATCCCTTGAAAGCATAACAAAATTTTCATCTTTAAAATCTTCAAAAACTAAATCCACTTTATTAGCTAAAGGATTAGATGCTTCCATTACTATACTACCGTTCTGTTTATATACATTCTCCCAAAGTATTCCAAGAGAATCATCAATCTCAAAGGAAAGTGTAAATATTATATCTAATGCCCCATTAATAAATTTTTCTCTTAACATTTTAAAAGTATGCCTCTCAAAAACAACATTAACACTAGGATATTTTTCTTTAAATTTCTTTACAACTGTAGGTAAAAATTTGTCTGTATCCATAGCTTCTAAACAACCAATAGTTATAGTACCGTTTTCCCCAAAATCAGGATTTCTTGACTTTTCTACAGCTTTTTCAATAAGTTCAGATATACCACTCAATTCTTTAAAAAGAACTACACCAGCGGGGGTTAAACGAACATCCCGTTTTGTCCTATAAAAAAGCAGAACACCTATTTCACTTTCTAAAATAGCAATCTGTTTACTCAAAGAAGGTTGCGAAACGTACAAAGACTTTGCTGCCTCTCTGATACTCCCACGCCTAAAGGCAAGGGGTTCTTAGATATATTAACTTCTCCTATACTCTCATTTATTTAAAAATCAAATAAATTACAACATATAAAAACTAATTAACTTCTCTAAAA
>JBLHPD010000096.1:0-17890 GCA_047624165.1 Clostridium sp.
ACTTAATATTGCAGAGATACTTCCCATTTTGGTACCAATTACTTCACCTAAATTTTCTTTAGCTTTCCCAAGCTCATCTATCTCCAATAATTCTTCCACATACTCTTCCATATTTGATTCAAGTTCAGCAGGAATGCTATCTATATATTTATGTCTTAATACATGGTCCTTTAAAATCTTAAACACATCATTGACCATTCCATCGCACACAAATACTACGAGCGCTGCAAACTCTAAATATCTTTCCATTCTCCCCTCTAAATCTGATTCACCTGAGTTTACTAAGTTTATGAGCTCTTTTAGTTTAGCTGCCTTTTTCTTAGCACAAATATATCTAGCTTCCATACTTTCATTGTGAGGTATTATCTCATTGAAGCCAAACCCTTGAACGTTAGCCAGATCATTACAGTCTATATTAATAATTTTATCTGCAGGTATAACTTTAGCAAGTGCATCTGACAATTCACATTTGCCACAAAAGTCCGGTAAAATTACACTTCTGCCATTCTCCATTACATCTCTGACTATATTGGCTATATATGTTGTTTTACCGCTCCTATTAGGTCCACAAATGCACATAATAGTATTCTTGAGTTCTTCATCCTCCGTTTGATAAACTCTTGATGGTATGCCCTTATACATATTTATTCCTACTCTTATAATTCCAGTTTGTAGTTGTTCAGGCACCTTGGTTTCTAACGCGTCAATTTTTTCAATTATTTTATGTTGAGTCAATAATTCTTTGCCAGGAAGCTCTAAGAAATTTTGACACTCTTCAATACTACACTTATTTTCTTCGCATCCAGCTATTTTAAAATCATTTACATAAAATACATGCTTAGGCTTAATCTTTTTATATATTAACTTATTATCATCATTTATAGTACTGAAGCTTTCACATACTCCTATAGCGGCATTATTCTGCCTTTGCTTATCTTTGCTTTCAGATATGACTAATATCTGAGTATTTATTACTGTAGCATCCTTTTTACTTATGGTAGCTCTAGTTGGTTTCTTTACATCTTCTAAAATCAAACTGCTCATTGCTACCTCTGCCAGTGTTAACGATTGGCTTTTAGACTCACTACCCAGGAAATCTCCCAAGGTATCCATGAAATCTTGAACTAAATCTATAAGCATCATTGCTCCAGTCTTTAGAATATAAGCAATATTAAACTTTTCCTTATCTATAAATTCACTTTTTTTAATCTTATCCATAGTTCTTTGGTGCTCATGTCTCCAACCCCTTTGTTGTATCGGTACAAAATTATAGAAAATACCTACCCTATCTCCTTCTTCTAAGACATCTAAAACATTTAAGATACCATTTAAAGGCTCATTACATTTCCTGTCTAGATTAAGGCTCATAGCATCTTCTTTCGCATATTTCAATTGATACTTAACCGCATCCTGGGAGAATGGATTAATTTCATTTGCAATTGTAATAGCTACCTTTGGCCATGTATTAGTAATTTTTTCTTTTATTAAAGTAAGATGGCGTTCTGGTACTATAAAGTAAAAATTAACATCATTCTTTTTAATATCTATAAAGAAACTAATTTTAGATGGAGTTTCAAATTTCCACTTTAATTTTTTTTCTTCTTTATGGATCCTTTGAGTTATGGTCCGGAAAGTATAATTCATAGACTTTGCGATTGTGCTGGAGTTATAATTGCGAATTGAAGTATCTGGAACTATTTTAAGCGTTATATAAACTGGATGGATTATTTGCAGGTAGTATTAAGCTCTTTCTAGCTATGCCTTTAAGTCCCACATCGGATGAAACTTCGTTATTTACATATGCTTTTATTAAGCCAGTCGCATAATCTAGGACCATAAAAGCAATTAACACTATTATTGCAGTGTCCCACACGCCGAATAACCATGTTAGACATGTACCCATAATAGCTATTACCGACTTAATTGTAGTGCCTTTATCCATTTTTATTCCTTCTTTCTTCTATTTTTTTATATGAGAAAAGACACCCTTTCGAGTGCCTATATTGTGTTATTTTATTTTGTAGCTATGACGCTAGAGAAGAGGATTTTACAACTTCCCATTTACCCATATTACCTTCCAAGTTACTAACCCACCATCTTTTTCTTTGTTATAATCTAATAAACTAATAAACGGTGTTATTGTATGCGCATCAAGAACTTTAGTATAATCACAATTAATTTTTCTACCATTTAATATGCTTCTAATTTCAACACTAATAATAGTTTTGTCACAATCTGTTGACATTGCTAAGTTATAAATATTAAAAGTAGAGTGACCGTCGCTTACAGATACTTGGATATTCCCACCAGATGCCCAATATATCTGTTTAGTTCTATTAATGTAACCAATTAAATCTGTTTCTAAATCTGTTTTTATCTTAGAATATAATTCATTTTTTAAACTTTCACCTTTTGTAAATATGCTCTTGGTAATATTTTCAGAAAGCTCAATAATTAATTCATTTTTAAGATTATTTTTAATTGTATTAAGTTCTTTTTCAACTCGATCATTTACAAGTGATTTAATAAGAAAAACCATTGTAAATGCTAATACCCCAACAATTACGGCCAGAATTGCCCAGGATAATAGTAGATATTGTTGTTGAGTATTACCCGTTTTTTCTAGGTAATCAATCCTAGTTAATAGTTTATTAATCTGTTCTTGCATCAAATATCACCTTCCATACATATAATATTTGACAAAAGATTTAAAAATCCTTCTAATTATTAACCTTATGCCTTGTTGACATTATTATTAAAACACAAACTATAATTGTTTGAATTAACAAAATTATTGGTTGTAATAAAAAATAACTAAATGTAAGAGATATCGGAAACAAAATGCAAGGGTATAGAATTATTGATAAAATGAGATTGATTGTAACTATTTTTTCACAAGAAAGTTTCATTTTTAGCTCCTTTCTAAAGACAAAATAAAAAAGACTATCTATAGTCTTAACTTATGCTTATTTACTATTCAGTTATGTCGTCATATATTCCTATGTCGTCACAAGTAAAAACGCCACAAACTTTTAATATTTGTGACGTCTAATATGAAAATTGCGTATTAATACAAATATATATTATTGTCATAAATCAATGTTTAGAACTTAAACTTTTAAGATATTTCAGTTCACTTTTAAGGTCTTTTCTTATACTCATGTGCCAGAAAAATTCTCCTGTAAACATTACCTTATCTATAAGGTCGTAATGAATGATTGCATGTATTAATTTTCTTACTGAGTATATTTTTCTACTTGCACTTATTATTTCTTCCTGTAATTCATGAGGTTTGATGTTTTTAGGGTAATGTACTACATTTCCATCATATTTATCCCAGTTTTGATGTATTAGTCTGTCCTTACTTTCATCATAGGAAGGTGTTCCTGGTGTAAAAAACATTGATTGTATTAATACCCCCTTAATATTATTTTCCTCTACAAATTTTACTATTTTATCTCCTATTCCTATAGTATCGCTTTCAGCACCTACTATGAAAAGTCCACGAACGCCTATACCATGCCTTTGTATATTCTTAATTGATTTTACAATATCTTTATAATTGCTTTTTTTATGAAATTCTTTGAAAGAATCGTCATCTAAAAATTCAATACCAAGTGCCAATTCAATAAAACCTGCTTTTTTCATTAATTCAAGTATCTCATCATCAAATCCGATTTCAAATCTTGCTTGCACCGAAAATTTATACTTAATACCATTTTTTATAATTTCATTTAATACAGATATAGCCCACTCTCTGTTTTCAGCAAAATTATCATCAGTAAGCCATACCACATTAGTAAGTCGAGGACTGAATTTACTTTTGTGAAATTCAATTGCTTCTTTTATATCCGCTACTACATTCTCTGGTGTTCTTGTTCTTATTTTTCGTCCAAAATGCTGTATAACTGCACAGTATGAGCAATTGTGAGGACATCCTCTTGAAGCATGTACCTGAGCCCATAATGTGTTATACCTTTTTGCTTGCTTAGAGTAGTTATAACACAAATTTCTATTAGGAATAGTATCAATATTCTCAGGTGGCACTCTTTTTCCTGTATTAACTATCTTGCCTTTTTGTTTATAAATTACTCCTGGAAATTCAATAGGTTTATTGCTTTCTACTGCATTAATAAACTCTACTATTGACTCATCCCCATCACCTGTTAGAATATAATCACAGTATTCTATAGTTTCTGGGTAGTTCAAAGATGCATGCATACCACCAAAAACTATCAATGCAGAAGAATTCTTTCTGATATCCTCTGCTATTTTATAGCCCCTTACAGCGTTAAATGTATTAATGGAAATGAATATGATATCTGCATCATAAACATCTGCAAAGTTGATTTTTGAAATTGATTCACTATACATTAAAGTATCGTCAAAAATGTTTTTAACAATTGTAGCTAATGTAATTAACCCTGTTGATGGATTTCTTATATACTTGTTGTAAGTAAATAGATTTTCTACAGACCTTTTATATGGTGAGTAGTTTCCTGGTTCTAGAAGTCTTATCTTTTTTAACATATGAATGCCTCCAATTACATAAATTATTATTTATAATTCATGTTAAAGTTTTTTGCAACCTTCTTATAAATCGGTAAAAATTCCTCCATAATTATTTAATTACGTCACTATTAAAAACCATTATTTTTTAAATCCTCAACAATGCTTATATAAACATTTCTTATATCAAGCTTTGAATAATTCATTCTTCTAAAATCCACAATATCCGCATGAGATATTCCTCTTGCTGTTTTCCCACTAATCAATCCTTTATATTCTCCCCATTTCGCTGAGTCTGGAGTAACTAAACCGTCATTATCCCCCTCGAATAATTTAACAATAAAATGGGGAATAACCATTAAAATATCACTAAAAGAATTTTTCATTATTGAAGCATAGCTTTGATAATAAATATCTCTAGAATTAATAATTTCAGTGTTGAACCTTTCACAGAAAAAAGTTGAAAATTGTCTGCTCGTTGTATAAAAATCTGGTTCTTTATCGCCTAATATTTTAAAATATATATTAACGAAAAAAGATATTATTTTATATAAAAAAGTTGGACAATTGTAAAATTTATCAACTGTTTTAGAACCATGATGTGGAGTTGATATAGTAGTTAAAGACGCTATATGTTGCTCCATTCCAAGCTCACATATCATAAAACGAGCCTCCATACCACCTTTCGAGTGTGCAATTAAGTTTACTTTTTCAGCCCCAGTTTTTGATATTACATCTAGAACATTTTTTTTAATAATGTTAGCATTATGTTCAATTGTACCCCAACAATCTTGGTGTCCATAATAAATATCAGCTCCTTCTGCCGTAAGTGCTTTAGGTATTCTACCCCAATAGTTTAATTTTTTATAATCTCTAAATCCTGTTCCATGAATTAATACTATTGGATATTTGGTTTTACACCTATCAGGCATTAAATCCACCTCCTCTATAACACACGATTTATATAATATATATTGCACATATTGAGAATATCATTCAAATTATGCCCTCTTTCGAGTGAGTTATAAAAACTCTATCCAGCGGGTTATTTTCTTTCCCAGAACTTTCGTCCTACTGGCATTCGCTTTCTCCACTATCCCTTACCCCCTGTATTATAGCTTTCTTTCGATTGCCCTACCTCTAACGAGGAACACAAAGGGCTTATCAAGTTCCACTTTTAGTAGATTCAAATGGGGAAGCTGCGATTCAATCTTTCCTATCCATATTAAGCTTGTTGCTCCGTAGTACGCTTATCGTAAATTACGAAGATTACAAAGGTTCAACTTTCGTTTATGCTTTCCATTTTTCCCCTAACCAAATATTGTTTCTGCGTAAAACAATGACCTTAGGTAATTAACTCTCATGCAACCTACAAACCAATTACTCTGAGTGCAGTTTCAAGCGAGGATATACTTAGTAACTAACACACTACTAATTAGCGACTTCTTGTCGCACCGCACTTAAAGAATAGTGTGCAACATTAATCAATATTTTTTAACCTTAAATAATAAAGCAATTAAGAGAAGAATAACTAGGGATATTGCAAATAATATCATAAACACTATATCAGCAATGGCACTATAGCCCACTTGAAAAAATGTCGCTTTTATATATAAAATAAGTATAGTTATTAATGATAACATAGATGGGATGTACTTACTTACCTTGTGTTTTCTGAACCTTTCAGTTAAATAATATGGTCCTATAAAAAACAATCCAGTACTTAGTAAAACTAAGACTAAAACAAAGGCTGGTTTCATTTCAATTTTCCCTCCAATTCACACAAATTAATGCTATGTTGAAAAGATATTATAATCATTATCAGCTTTCTATGTACAGAAAAACTACCGGTATTACTTTAGCGTAACCTTACAACATAGGTTTTTGCTACAATATCATTCCACCCTTGTTTATTTTTATGAAATGCAATCCAAAAGTATCCTATTCCTAAAAGTGCTACCCCTATCATCCATATCCAATAGCGAATAAAAGCATCTTTATATGTAAAATCTGTACCATCCACTTTTATTAATTTGGTCTTCATTATTACCTTTCCAGGAGTCTGTCCTCCAAACACCCAGAATAATGTATAATAATTATAATCTAAAAATTCGTAAAAAATAATAATAAACCACAATGAATGAAGTACATCGGCACTTATTAGAGGTCTTATTATTTGCAACAAAACATACGTCAATGTGACTAATATAATTTCATCAATTGTCAGTGCTGATACTCTCATCCAAAAGCCCGCTTTTTGTAGTTCCATAGCTAGCCTCCTTATCTATAACTTTATACTTATTTAATTTTAAAGAATAATGATACATCATGTTTAGAGGAAGTGTCCAATATAACCCTGCTGTGGACTTTGACAATCTCTTTGCAATACTCTTTAAGGAATAAAAGCGTTTATTAGCCCAATTAAAACCCTCTATTAGCTCCTCAATACTCATATTTTTAGGAGTGTATACTACATCTGTCCTAGCATTATACTTGCTCCAATCATATGTTAGAATCCTGTCTTCTACTTCCAGTCTCTCAAATAATGGTGTTCCTGGATAGGGTGTCAATATATTAAATGTGGCATTCTGAACTCCTGCCTTTTCAAGAAAGTCCAAAGTATCCTTAAATATTTCTTTTGTATCCTGATCAAAGCCAAATACTACACCGGCTTGTACAGAAATACCATAGGACTGTATTTTTTTAATTATTTTATAATAATCCTCCACCTTATTGAAGGATTTATTGGCACTGTTTAAACTCATTTGGGATATTGATTCTATACCAAGAAAAAGCTGTTTACATCCACTTTTTGCTGCCAATTCAAGAAACTCGTCATCACTACCTGCATTTATACTTGCCTGACTGCTCCACCATTTCTTATATGGTGCTATTGCCTTGAATAGTTTCTTTGAATATTCTAGATCAGCTGAGATATTATCATCCCAAAATATAATCACTTTACCTTTGAAGGAACCATATTCTCTTGCCGCTTCCTCTACAGGTCTCTTTCTCAATTTATTTTTATACATTACTGAAATAGCACAAAACTCGCACTTATTTGGGCACCCACGAGTAGCAAACATTATTCCGTTAGAATGATCTTTTCTATGGAATAAGTCCTTTCTTGACATAGGTATACCCTCTAACTCTGGTGGAAAAGTACATATATACTTTCTTTTATGTTGTTTTTTCTCGAACTCAACTATAAATTGAGGCCAAGTTATTTCTGATTCTCCAACAAAGATTACATCAGCATATAGTTCAGCTTCATGAGGCACCAATGTAACATGAGGTCCTCCCATTACCACTGTAATACCTTTTTCTCGAAACCTTGCAGCAATATTGTAGGCGTGATTTGCACTTGGGGTATGAAAGGTTATAGCAACGAGATCATAATCCTTCGCATAGTCTACTTTTTCCACCTCCTCATCTACATGTTCAATCTCCCAATTTGATGGAGTAAGAGCAGCCAAATATGGCATAGTACACTGCTGAAATCCAAGAAACCTTGACTTTCTTATAGACCTTATTTCCTTTGAAGATGCAGTTATTAATAGTAATTTCATTGTTTCACCTTATCTTTCTAAAAGTACTTTTCATGTATTTCATAACTTCAAACTAACCTTAGTATTGCAACGTCATAAATTACGATTCCGACTTAATAGTACCATAATATAGCATAAATATAAAGATTAGAGATTTTCTAATCTTTATATCAGAATATTTTCCTATTTTGTCACTAAAATATTTTGTATCTAGGCTTTGCTTCTTTGAATAATTTCCAACGAATAAAATCATCTATAAAAATTCCAAGTAAGCTTACAAAGAACCATGTAATGCTAAAATATAAACAAACTTGTCCAAGTAGATTAAAAGGTAGTCCAATATAACTCCACATACTATAATGCATGTACAAATTTAAATAGCAACCACCTATAAACTCACAAATAGTTGCTACAATCATTCCTATACTTCCTTGTGTCCACAAAGGAGTGTTCCAAGGGAATATTTTATTAATCAAACCTACAAGCATTCCTGCAATTCCACCTATAACTGCCATTTGCCAATAGGTGCTTCCTTTATATATAAATTCTATTAATAAATATATAATCCCCATAGTTGTTACTATGAAAGATAATTCATATATATTTTTTATTAATCTTTTCAAAGTATTCATTACAACTTTTCTCCTTGTTTTGTATTTATAACTAATCTAAAGTTTTTACTAAAATTACTGGTGCGTTATTTATACATATTTCATAAGTGCTATTCCCTGTAACTTCTTTACATACTACTGTATATTTATCATTTTCAACCTCTAAAATTTTAATTACCTCGCAAGAAATTGGTTTATTGTTAGTCTTAACTATATCTAGATTTTCTCCTACTCTATAAAAACCCCCATTTATTAATGATAATTCTAATATTTTATTTGTATCCATATTAATTTCCTCCTATATTCTTATTTTTATTCAAATCATATCCAAATACTCTCGTTTGTCAATTCTAGTTCGGTATAACGGTATCCCAAACAACAGAATTTATAATATCTATATCTGTCAAACTATTAATATAAATCCTTAAATTCTCATATCGTTTTTTACAATTTGTTAAATGGGTATATAAATCGCCACCTAATGTTAAAACTTGTGTTATAGTCCAATCGTAACAAATAGGTTCACCTGTATATTTCCATTCTAGAGATGTATCTTCCATAGGTACGTTACTAGCTAATAAAGTAGCTTTAGCTACCAAACCTTGTATACATAATTGACTATCTCTATCACAATCAAATAAATGGTCTTCTCCTAAACAACTTGAATGAAAATTATTTATTATTTCATCTTCACATAATCTTCTTATTTTAATTATTTTATTAGTACGCATATTTAACAAATCAGTTTCTATAGGACTCCACATTTCACTTGTCTTATCTATCGCTAATTTAATTAAATCTGAATCTTTTAAATTAATCGAGAGATTAATTAACAACGAATAATAATTGGTTTTATCATTATTGTTATCAAATATAATTGTTGTGTCATTTAGCTTTGATTTAATTAATTCTTTGCTAATTATTGGGTCATTAGTGCTAGATATTTCTTTAATTTCTAATAAAGCTATTAAATATTCTTTATTTAATGCTTTTATATTATTAATTATTGATTTTAAAGTCGTATTTATTTCACTTTGAGAACTATATATAAAAGAACTTATAGTATCTTTTATTTTTCTAACTTGTACATCAGTAAGCACCCCCAAATTTATATCTGAAACAATAGTTGATATTATTGAAACATCATTGTTAATTAAACCATCCGTTAATTTTAATAAATTTAATAGAAATTCTTTTTCTTCCATAATATTTTCCTCCTCTATTTTATGTTTTGTGCCATTAATGTTTTAATATATATTATAGCATCACTATATGTACTTGCTTTAGTCATTTCATTGGTGATTGTTTTAAATTTACTAATATCCATAACTTTTATATCATCAAATATTTTTTGTTGATGTTCTATAAATATTTTTGTATTTAGAGATGGTTGAGTATCATAGTCATCATTCGGAATAACTTTTCCTCTTCTTGATAATTCAATGTGGATTGCATCTCTTAACGCAATAAAATCATTGATTTTTATTGTGTTACCTTCAACGATATTATTCCCTAATTGTGCTATAGTTGTTGAAGCTGAAGATGAAGTACATGCGTTATTACAATCGGCTTTGCATGTTCCAGTACATCCATTAATGCAATTGGAATTACACCCTTGCGAACACGATGAACTACAACTAGAACAAGAAGTGCAACCCGTACAAGTAGAACAACCATTTGAGCAACTAGAACAAGAAGTGCAACCCGTACAAGTAGAACAACCATTTGAGCAACTAGAACAAGAAGTGCAACCCGTACAAGTAGAACAACCATTTGAGCAACTAGAACAAGTTCCAGTACAATTGGAATTACACCCTTGAGAACACGTTGAAGTGCAACCCGTACAAGTAGAACAACCATTTGCACAACTAGAGCATGTTCCAGTACAATTGGAATTACACCCTTGAGAACACGTTGAAGTGCAACTTGTGCAAGTAGAACAACCATTTGCACAACTAGAGCATGTTGTATTACAAGTAGTATTGCAAGTAGTATTACAAGTATTATTACAACCCCCCGTACAACCACCAGTACAACCAATAGAACAAGCAATATTGCAAGATGTATTACATGCCCCAGTACAACTAGACCCACAACCAGTACAACTAGTACAACTAGTACAACTAGCACATCCACTAGTACAAGCAGTGGAACATTCTCCAGTACAATTATATTGACAAGCAAACAATTGAAGATTCATTATTAACATTATTAACCACTTCCTTTTTATTTAAATACTTAATAAATTGTTATATTCTTTTCCTGTAATTATTTTCAATGCCCATTCTTCCGATATATTTAATTTAAAAGTTTTTTTTATATTTGATTTTTTATATAATTTTTTATAATAATAATAATTAGCCATTACTCGTGCTTGATGCATTTCACATATAAATGTAGCTTTATGATTTGGGTCTCCAAATTTATCATAATTATACCCAGTACAAAGTGAGCACCCTTTAGATATAGGACATGTAAGACATTTTTTATTATCTTCATAATTACATTGGGAAGTCATTGTTATTGCTTTGAGCTTTTTTAACCAAATATTATCTTCTTTAGAATCTAATCCTTTATAAATATCCCCAATTGACATCTCTTCTCTTCCATTTAATGCATATTTCATAAATCTAATACATGGAAAACACTTTCCATCGGGTGAGATAGCTAACATAGAGCCATTTCCTCCACACCAGTTTCTATCTTCAGTGTTTTTTTCTCCTATATTTTCATCAAATAACGAACAATAATATTTTTTATAATTTTCATCGTGTAGTATATAATCAGCTAAATCTATCATTTGATGATATAATATAGTAGCATCGCTAGTAACCCAACCTTCTTCAAAGACACAATTAGTAAAAGCACCTACTATCCCTAATGACCATACATTTTTTAAAGCATCATTTAAATGCATTACATTTTGTGGAGCTAAAGTTATTTTAGTTTGTGGTCTACTATCGTTTTTTAACCATGTTAGTATAGATTTTTCTACTATGTCATAACTACCAGTACCATCAGGAAATACTCTACATGAATCATGTAGCTCTTTATTCCCATCAATAGTTATCCCAATACTTACTTTACCACTATTTCTTTTCAAAAAAGCTTCTACCTTTGGTGTTTCAAACAATGTACCATTAGATGTAAATGAAATCATATAATTAGTTGCCCAAGGATGATTTATTTCGAAAGCTTTAAACTTAAAATATTCAACTATATAGTCCATTAGTTCTATTTCTAATAAAGGTTCTCCCCCAATAAATTCAAGTATTAAAGCAGGTGAAGTTTTTACATTATAATATCCATTAATCTTTTCTTCATTAAATAAAAAATCAACAGCGTCTTTAGCAACTTTTTTACTCATTCTTCTTCCAGTTTTATGTGTTTCATAGCAGTATGAGCAGTTTAAATTACATTTTTCAGTAACAACAAAGGTGATATTTTTAACTCTTAAATCAGGGTCTATTGTTCCATTAGTTGTGTTACAACCATTACATTCATCACAACTTCCATTACATTTATCAAACGAATCTAATAAAGGTGTCATATAATCTTGCCATTGTTCAAAATCATCTCTAGTTAAAAATTTTCCGTTTTTAGGTTCTATCATTATTTTATTCTCCTTTGTGTTTCTTGTTTAACTATTTCTAATACATTTAATTGATAGTTAAAATCATAATTAAATACATTAGAAATAAAATATTGGTAGGCTTTCCCCAAATATTCTTTAAGCATTCTTTCTTTTAATAATTCAATTTGTGTGAAAGCTTCTGTATATTTTTTAAGAAATATATCTACGTTCATTGCACTAGCTTCTTCATTAGTATTATTTATATAAGATTGAAATAGATTTTCATACGATTTACATTTTAGACTTAATAATTGAATTGTATTGCTTATATCACTACTAATAGCAATAAATAATTTTTGCCCTACTTGTAAATTTTTTAACTCTTCTAATATATTTTCATTTTTTATTGTTTCCATTAATTATAACTCCTTTAGTTTTCTTATTTTTGTTGTTGAGTTTGTTATACTTTTATTGATAAGTGTATCCAAACGATTCCCAAGCACTTCCAACCCTAAAATTAATAACTCTATTAGTTAAATCAAACCAAATGTCATTAGGTTGTGCGAATGCTGAAGGGTCAGTTGTTTGTGCAAATAAATTTACTGGAATACTACTCGCACCTTGTATGACAAAACACCCACTTATGCTCTCATATCTTAAAGTATATTGAGAATTTAAATTCAATTTATTAGCTGTAAGTACATTTCCACTATTGTCTTTTATAGAAATTATTCCCAAACCATTTATATCTATAGTGGAATCTCCCGTATTTGTTACATTTACTTTAATCACTATCCCCATACCATCTACATAGTCTATTGGAGGTGGTGATAAAGTAGCTACATAAACATTAGCTACTCCCGTTGTAACTGCATATCCTACATGCTTCACATAATCAGCCAAGTGTGACTCAACTGAGCCTGCTAAAGTATCTACTTTTGCCTGTGCTCCTGTTGGTGTTTCTTTAGCAGTCCAAGCGGTTTTTTCTGTATCAGATACAAACCTATTGCTGGCATCTTGCGTAATAACGGAAGGTGCATGATTAGTAGGATGTGCATAATCATTAGCATTTGTAGACACTCCTGAGAGTTTATTTTTTTCTGCTGTACTATAATCTTCAGTAGAAAGCTGTTTACCAGTTACTTTATCAACTTTAACTGCTAAATCTTCATAGGTAGCATATACAAGAGAGCTATCTATAGTAGCTGTAACACTTGAAGCATTCCCTACTATTATTTCTATATCTATTGCCTTTTCAATTAAATCTGCACCACCACCAGTAGTTATATATTCAGCTAGTGTCCCAGCATTGCCATAACAATATAAAATTTCACCTAGATCGGGGTCTTGAGCAAATAAACCTAACTCACGATAATAAAATCCAGAAGTTACGTCATCATTGGTAAACGTACTCCCAACAACAAATCTTCCACCAGTTAAGGCCTTTAGTTTAGTTATTTCCAATGTTTTTACCTCATGTTTCAATGCATTTAATTCAAGCACTGAAGAACCACTTAGTTCTCCATCTCCAATTCCAATACGCGTATAATTAATAACTGTTCCTATTTGCCCTTTAATTAGTAAATTACGTCCTTTATTTGTTAATATTAATCCACCGAATACACTCATTTATAACACCTGCTTTACTGTAATATAGTCGCCAGTATGGATTATACCAGCAAAAAACAAATTCATATTTTCTTTTTGCATTATAATAACTTTTTCGAGCCAAGAACGCTTATTTTTCACGGAATCTAAGGCTCTTATAAATTCCGTAGCAAGTTCTGTTGTTACTAATTCATTGTTTGTTATAACTCTAAACATATAAGGATCTCCATTATAGTCATACCATTCAACCACTTCACCCTCATCGAATAAAGTAGCAATTAATTTTTCTACTGCCGATGGAGTTCCTTTGTTCATATGCAATTCAATTGCTTTCTCTGCTAAAGCTCTTCTAATTTCTATATCTAAGTTATAATCATAAAAGTCAGTATGAGATTCTATCGCAATATGGTCCACAATGTCTGAACTAGCATTTTTAATATCAGCTATTGTAAATACATTTTTTATAGAATTTACAACATTCGAGAACTCTATATCTACAGCTTTACTTGCTGCCATTATATCAGGATCATTTCTGAGATTTGGAGGTAGAATATCTAGTAATTTGCTATTTGCTAAATTAATCATTTTCTATTCCTCCATATACAACATTTATACTATTTTCAATTGCTACTTCAGTATCTAAGGGTATAAAAATAGGAGCTATAATTGTTGCTCTTTTAGCTCCTGCAGCTCTCATTTTACTATTCAATTCATCAGGATCAATGTCTCTTCCAATCTTTATTCTTTGCCATAACTTATAATCTTCTATTGCTTGGATTACATTTGCTTGGATTGTGGATGCAATACCCTCATTTGATTTCTTTATATAGTATGTTAAGTCAATATCATATTGTACTTGTGTTGGAGCACTAACTTGAACGTTATCAGTCAAAGGACGTCTAGTCTTATCGCTTAAATATTCATCAAGTCCTTGGATTATTGCTTCTGTTGGAATCTCTCCATTTTCTAGTATGAATTTTATATCAACAACACCTGGACTTGGAGAATTTATTTTTAAATTAGCAATAGTTGAAAGATATTCCTTTGCAAAAAAATCGTAAGCACCTTCTGGACCCGCTGTACTAAAACTTTCAGGTGCAAGGTATATTTTTTCTCTGAGACTTTCATTATTTTCTATGTCTGCGCCACCTTGTGTAGTGTAAAGATTGCTTACAGATTGAATAAATGGGAGAGGGTCTACAAGTACATTTAGTTGTCCCAAAGTATATCCATTACCTATAATACCTACTGACGTACACTCTGCTAAAACATCCACATATAATTGTCCTGCAGGTATTTCAGCATATTCAGTAGTTTTGAAAAACAAATTATTACCTGGTCCAGTTCTATTATCTAAAGGTATTGGTATACTACTATTTTGCAACGCAGAAAGTGTATATCTAACTGTAGTAACTGCCGATTTAGCTTCTTGTCTTTTACCTTTACTGCCATATCTTGCACCAAAGTTATCTAAATACTCATCTACTGCGTATTTTAAAAGGTTTTGCTTTGCAGAGAAATCAATTAATTGATATGCTTGATATTGTCTAAGTACCTAAGTATATAGGAATATTCTTCGCGGATCTGCTTGAGCAAGTGTCATGTTTTCTCCTGTAGCTTCAAGATGAGCCTGCTCAAATTCTGATATGGCATCAGAAAGCATAGTTTCAATATCTTTATTCACAAAATTCACTTCAGGTAAATTATTCAATGCTTCAAGAGACATATTCAATCACCACCTTTGGTTTTAAAATTCCTTGAACTCCATCAACTACAAATGTAACTTCACTTACTTTTACTCGTGGTTCATACTTTTTTACTTTTTCAATATATTCTATGGTAAGTGCTGCTTTTGCTTGTGGTAATGGTGAATCTAGTATACTCCAGTCAATACCAAGGTCTCTATCAAAAACTACGGTACCAACAGGCGTAGAAAATAATGTTTTTAGATTTTGATATATCTCATCTGTCCCTTTTACATTGAAATCTATATTAATTTCAATTGCTTCTAATCTAATTTGCATTCCTTCACCCCTTACATTTTAGAGATGTATTCTTCAAGATTTACATCAATCTTGCCTGAAAAAAGTTCACCACCATTAAAAATAGTATCCCAAGCCTGAGACACACTTTTAACAACCCATTTATCAGACCCCAAAGGTTTACCACCTATAACAAAGGATTCTGCTACTCCATCCCTTGAGAGGATTGCCCATTTATCCATCTCTTCCCGCGGTTTTATACCAAAACTACCATTCAAATTTACTGTAAATGATATTGTATCTAACCCGGGGCCAAGAAATTCCGTTTTTGGCTTCTTCATAATTACATCGTGAGTGGCATATCTACTCGCAATATCTACGATTAATCCAGTAAAACTCATTATTCTTTTATCTGAGGTTTCAAATATAATTTGTTTCCCAAAATATCCTATCAAACTCAAACCTCCTTATGGGTGCGAGTGGTGATTAGTATTACCCGTGGTATCTGTAATAGATCCAGTAGCTAAAATATTGCCTTTAACCTCTAAATTGCCTTCAATAACTATATTTTGAGCTGATAATGTTAATGTTTTTGTACCTTTATCATATTTTATAAAAGCTTCATTGAAAAAATCTTTGTAATAAATATCTTTGTTTTGTACTGGTGGAGGATTATCTTCACCATAATATTTGCCTAGACAAAACCCACTCTGAAGTCCATTGCCTAAAAATATACATGCTACATAATCACCAATATTGGGCATATAATATTCGAAAGAAAAATATGGAATCTCGTCACTGATCATGTCATCCTTATCATTAAATTTTACTTTTATTGTGCATTTTGCATCATCTACTGAAGATACTTGACCTATTTTTACTAGATTTCTTAATTTGTTATCCACTAATAACCCTCCAATACCCTGTGCAGTTCCAATGCTGTTGTGGACCCTCCAACAGTGTGTTTTGCCTTATCTATATAGTATTTGCCATCAAATCTACCTAAATCTTTAATATTTACATTACAACTTGCAATTAAATCAAGCCTTAAAGGTAATGAAACATTTAATGTAGTGCCTTTTTTATTTTCTTCTCTTAACTTTGACTTTGTAAGTCTTTCCGCCTCAGCAATACTGCTTACACTTTCATTTATTTTAAGAACTTTTGACGTTTTTGCATTAGGTACCTTAAATGTATATTTATATGTTTTATTATTTTTAGGTAGCGTATACTCTAAAAGACAAGCACCATACCCTGCATTAGTCAAAGTAGTTTTCCCACTCCAACCAGGAAGTAAGTCCGATTCTTTTAATGTAGCTATTGATGGTTTTGCTTCATACTTTGCTTCACTGAATATTACAAGCTTATTATTATAGACCTTCATGACCAGTCCATTTTCAATGCATAAACTATGAAGAAAACTTATATCTTCTATTTCTGATTGTTCTACAAAAGGTATTGTAAAATCAGATGCATCAAAAACAAGGGATAGCTTTGCATTTTTTGCTATAGTGCTAGCAATTTTTGCTATAGTTGCTTTATTCCATGTCTTACTTTTCTTTTTCTCCCTGAAATCTGTACTCACAGGGATAGCAATAGCTCCTATATTAACTGTTATAGGTCTGCCAGCATAACTTACCTCATCTACAAGGAAAGACCCACAATTTAAATTTTGACTGTCTCCGTCATGTCTCCAATTTATTGTTTTTATGCTTGCGGTTATAGTGTCTCCTTCAAGTGGTGCCCATGGACCTAACCATTTCTTTAATTCATCTTTTAACGTAATGTCTATGTTGTCAGACTCTCCACTTGCAGCATCTTCATATGAAAAGCTAATTAAATCCTTGGCAATATCAGAGCTAATATTAATCCCTTTATATTTTAGATCGATACTGGCACGACGCGTCAACATTTTACTGCCTCCATGGAGGCAGATTAATTATTTCCTCTTCTGTTGCTATCGCAGGTACATTTAATACTATTCCATCTGAAAAAATAAGGGTTGAAAGATAGCTTGTATTAGCTTCCATCAACTCTCTTATATGTTTTTCAGTTCCA
>JBLHPD010000097.1:0-17263 GCA_047624165.1 Clostridium sp.
CTGAAGCTTATTTTATTAGCAATATTATATAAAAAAAATCTGTGGATGACAAATAGTAATATTAATTTATAATATTACGTTAAATTAGTGCTTTTAAAAAAATCATGCTTCAGCTCTGGAAATATAGGTACTTAGTTATTTAATGTAAATATATACTGTATTATGTAACAGTATATATTTAACGGAATAATCTATATTAGCGGTTATATAAAAAATTACTGTTAGGAGGTTATTTTATGTATAAAGATGACGAAAATAATGAAAGAGATTATATAGAAGGTAAAAAAAGATATTATTGGTACGCTCCATGTGAAAATGATTCTGATGATTATCGCAGTGAAAATCATTATTCAAACGAAGGGGACAGATATCACTGTAATTCCCAATGTGATTATGATAAGCATCACTGTAACGAGTGGGAGAAGCGACACTGTCACTCACATTGCGATTGTCATAGATGTGCAACAGGAGCAACAGGAGCAACGGGAGCAACTGGAGCAACAGGAGCTACAGGATCCACTGGGACAGCTGGCTTTACAACTCAGCTAAGAGGATTACAGGTTCAGTTACAAGATCAAGAAGTGACGTTTGTTGCTCCTGGCGATCCTGTTATTTTTGATGAAACAATAAGTGATTTATCAGCATTTATTTCTTATAATGATGTTACAGGTGAGATAACAATTTCACAAATAGGTGTATTTTATATTAATTGGTGGGTATCTATAAATGGTATAGGTGGAGGAGCAGATACAGTAATTACATTGAGTATAATTACTTCGGTAGGTGATAATATACAAGCTTCAACATTTAGCCAGGATGGGCAAATCAATGGAAATGCATTAATTTCAGTTGTTGCAAGTCCAGTAACCTTACAACTTGTAAATGTAACTGATGGTACAATAGATTTTGGTATAACTCCAATTAAAGCAGATCTAACAATTATCAATGTAGCATTTTAACTTTAAGTCCCATGGAATATCATATAGATATTGACATGGGACTTGTTTTTATAATTTTGTAACATATGTAATAGCAGATTGTGGACAAACAACATACTATGAATGAGCAATAATATTCTACGTTATTGCGTAAGGAGAGATGTAGTTTGGACACGATAGGACTTCAAATTCAAAGACAACTTAATGGGTCAGTAAATACAGGTTCTAATGTAATATTTGAAACTATAGTGAATAGCTATGGAGCTGTAGTTTATAATGCAGGAACTGGTGAAATAGTAATAAATAAACCAGGTAGATATTTTATCAATTGGTGGGTAGCAACCCAATCATCAATAGGTGCAAGTAATGTAACTTTTTCTATTCAATCATCACAGGGAGACGATTTAATAGGGAATTCACCTATTAAACAAAATGAGGTTGTTGGATTTGCGCTTATACAAGTTGATATTGCGCCAATAGCATTAAGGTTAGTTAATACAACTTTGGGTACTGTGTTTTACTCCACGTTGGTGCCCACAAAAGCATATTTATTATTAGGCGAAATACCAGAAGAAATAGAAAGTGTGACGGGAACCACAGGAGCAACCGGAGCCACAGGAACTACTGGAGAGACTGGAACTACTGGTGAAACCGGAGCAACAGGAGAAACTGGAGCTACAGGTGAAACTGGGGCTACTGGAGAGACAGGGGCTACTGGAGAGACAGGGACTACTGGAAAGACAGGAACTACAGGTGAAATCGGAGCAACTGGAGAGACTGGAGCTACAGGTGAAACTGGGGCTACTGGAGAGACAGGGGCTACTGGAAAGACAGGAACTACAGGTGAAACCGGAGCAACTGGAGAGACTGGAGCAACTGGAGAAACTGGGGCCACTGGAGAGACTGGAGCAACTGGAGAAACTGGGGCCACTGGAGAGACCGGAGCAACTGGAGAAACTGGGGCTACTGGTGAAACTGGGGCTACTGGAGAGACAGGAACTACTGGAGAGACAGGAACTACAGGTGAGACTGGAGCAACTGGTGAGACAGGAACTACTGGAGAGACAGGAGCTACAGGTGAAACCGGAGCAACTGGTGAGACCGGAGCAACTGGAGAAACTGGGGCTACTGGAGAGACAGGAACTACTGGAGAGACAGGAACTACAGGTGAGACTGGAGCAACTGGAGAAACTGGAGCTACAGGTGAAACTGGAGCAACTGGAGAAACAGGAACTACTGGTGAAACCGGAGCAACTGGAGAGACTGGAGCAACTGGAGAAACTGGGGCTACTGGTGAAACTGGGGCTACTGGAGAGACAGGAACTACTGGTGAAACCGGAGTAACTGGAGAGACTGGAGCAACTGGAGAAACTGGGGCTACTGGAGAAACTGGAGCTACAGGTTCTTTTGATGGCGAAGCAGTAATAGAAAATGTAGGACCAAATGTTAGTTCAGAGTTTAATGAATTAAGAACTTCAGAAAGAACACCTCTAATTGAATTGGTGTCAGTATATGGATTATCTGACCTTAGAGATTTGGTTATTACAACAGGTGCGGGAACAGTTGGAACTAATAATACTGAATTTGTATTGAGTACAATTGCAAATGGCACAGATAGCGCAATTTTGGAAAGTGCGGAAAGAGGAAGATATATGCCAGGATTTGCAGGAGAGGCAGGAATAGGAATACGTCTACCTGATGCGCCTACGGGTTTGCAAGAGGTAAGATGGGGAATTTTTGATAGTCAAAATGGCTTATTTTTCGGCCAAGATGTAGCAAATGGAATTTTCGTAGCAATTAGAAGGTCAGGATCTGACACTATTATTTCACAGGGAGCTTGGAACGTGGACCCTTTAGATGGAGCAGGACCAAGCGGAGCCACACTTGATCTTTCGAAAGGGAATATTTTTCAAATGGTATTTACTTGGTATGGATATGGAGTAATAGAATTCAGGGTAGTAATACCTAATCCTACGACGCTAGCGCAAGAGGTTATTACGGTAAATAGGTTCTCACCTACTGGCCAAACTAGCCTTGCTGACCCTAATCTACCAATACGTGCCGAAATTTCAAATAATGGTACAGCGGATCCAATTCAAATGTTTGTGGGTGGAAGGCAGTATAGTATTATAGGTGAATATAACCCAGTATTCCGTTTAACATCTGAAAGAAGACAGGTAACAGCCACTGGAGCGTTAACTCCAATAATTGCTTTCCAGCGAAAGGCAATTTTCCCTGCAGGGTCAGGAAGGTCTAATTCCGTAAGTGTTAAATTAGAAGGAATTGACATTGTAACATCTTCGGATATTTATTATCAAGTAATATTAGATGCAACTATTAATGGAGCATTTGCGAACTATCCTACAGCCACAACCAATATCCCACTTACGGAGACTGCTCTGGAAGTTAACAGTACTTTAACCACCATTTCCGGTGGGCAAGTTATATTACAAGGCTTAGCGGCTGGTGCTCAAGGAAGTGCTCGTGTTTTGGCAATCGATAGCTTACTGGATTTTGAATTGCCTGATAGTAGCACAGTTACACTTGCCGTTGCAAATCTATCAGGAGGTAGTAATTCAGTTGTAGCTACTTTTCAAGTTACTGAAGAGTGGTAAAAAGTTAATTTGAAAAAAGGGAGGAAGAGATGTATTTTCCTTTCTCCTTTTTACTATAAAAGGAGGGAATCCAGTGTCAAATATTATCATTTCAAATATTGGTCCTGCTGTTAGTTCGCAATTTAATGAACTAAGAGTTGCAAAAAAATTTCCCATCGTTGAATTAACCTCTGTGTACGGATTATCCGATATAAGGGACGTTGTTACTACAACCGTCGGTGGAACAGTCACTAATGATGCTACAGAATACAGTGTTAGTACTGCTGCAATTGGAACAGCTTCTGCCATACTAGAAAGTGCTTTAAGAGGAAGATATGAACCTGGTTTTGCAGGGGAGGCTGGAATAGGTGTTCGTATTCCCATTTCGCCAGTAGGAAATCAGATAGCTAGCTGGGGTATGTTTGACAGCCAAAACGGTGCTTTTTTCGGATCTACTAGTACAAATATATTTGTAGCAATAAGAAGATCCGGAGTAGATACTGTTATCAATCAAGCCTCTTGGAATGTAGATCCTCTAGATGGAACAGGACCAAGTGGAATAACGCTTAGCCTATCCAAGGGAAATATATATCAAGTTGTATTTACTTGGTATGGGTATGGGGTCATTGAATTTAGGGTAGTATTACCTAATCAAACTACGGGAGCGCAAGAGGTTATAACAGTCCATCGCTATTCGCCTACTGATGAGACAAGTATTGCTGATCCTAATCAACCTTTAAGGGCAGAAATTAATAACAACGGAACTGAAACTGCTTTTGATTTATTCATAGGAGGAAGACAATATAGTATCGTAGGAAAATATAATCCTACCTTTCGAGTAACATCAGAAAGAAGAAGAATTACAAATCTCACAACCACATTAACGCCTATTATTTCATTCACTAGAAAAGCAATTTTCCCATCTGGTTCAGGAAGAGACAACTCTGTAGAGATAAATTTAGAGGAGATTAACATTATTACTTCGGAAGATTTAGCTTACCAAGTATTATTAGGTGGAACCATAAATGGTTCATTTTTAAATTACCCTACGGCGACGACTATCATCCCTACAGCAGAAACAGCTCTCTTGGTCAATGGAACATGCACAACCATTACGGGTGGAGAAGTTGTGTTTCAAGGGGTTGTATCAGGCGGATTAGGGTTAAGTAGTACAAGAGTATTAGCCTCAAGTCTGCTCTTGGATTTTAACCTTCCTATTAATCAGTTTGTCACATTAGCAGTAATTAGACTTGCAGGTTCTCCAACAAACACAGTTAGTTCCACCTTTAGTGTCACGGAGAGTTGGTAAATGAATCTGATAAAAAATTAAGTAATGGAATTACTTCTACTAAACGAACAGCCAGAAAGGATGCCTTAGGGCATCTTTTCTGGCTGTAACATAGAAAATATGGGAATTGTTATGATTTTTTATTACCTATAATGTTATAACACGTACTTTCCATTTTGAAAGTAAAAGGTTGAGTTTAAACAAATATGTGATAACAATCACATTAATAGTGATTAAATATATCTTATCTAAGATAGTCCTCTAATGCCTCATCCCAGTTTCTAGTTATATCACCAGTAGTAAGTTCTAACATATAATTTCTAAGCACTGAGAATTTTGGCCTTTTGGCAAGTCGTTTAAACTCTTCTGTAGTGCACGGTAAAACTTTTGTAGTAATACCTTTAAGTCTAAATATTTCTTTAGTTAATTCATACCAGGTGCATTCTCCTTTGCAGTTACAATGAAAAAGCCCATAATTACTATCTTCTACCAGTCTTATTATAACTCTAGATACGTCAACAGTACTTGTAGGGGTGCCCATTTGATCATTTACTACTTTTACTTCATTATTTGTTTTACTTAAATTTATCATAGTCCTTACGAAATTATTTCCATCTCCATAAAGCCATGCTGTTCTTACTATATAATGTTTAGGGTTATGACTTTTAACTAGAAATTCTCCTTGTAACTTACTTTTTCCGTATATACTTTGTGGATTAACACTATCAAATTCTGTAAGTAGTTTATATTCATTAGAGTCGAAAACGTAATCTGTTGACACGTGAACAATGGAAGCTCCAATTTGATTTGCGGCTGCTGCTAAATTTTTAGGACTCATAGTATTTACCCTATAGGCTAAATCTATTTCTGTCTCACATTTGTCCACAGATGTATATGCAGCACAATTAATTATTACATCTGGTTTTATAATATTTACAAAACTATAAACTTCTTTAACATTTGTTATGTCTAAGGATGAAGAAACTGTAAGGGTTAGATCGATATTAGCTTGCTTTTTATATTGATTTGTGAGTTCTCTTCCAAGCTGACCATTAGCTCCAGTAATTAATATTTTCATAATATATGCTCCTTTATCTTAAGTACTCACCAGAAGTAATATTATCCATCCACTCTTCATTTTGTAAATACCATTCAATAGTTTTCTCTATTCCTATTTCAAAGGTAGTTTGTGGATACCAACCTAACTCTTGAACAATCTTTTCTGGATCTATTCCATATCGCGTGTCATGACCTTTTCTATCTTCCACATAGGTAATTAAATCTTCGGTAACGGTTTTATCTTTATTTTTGTTTATAAAATTAATAATTTTTTTTGCTATTTGTATATTGGTTCTTTCATTATGACCACCTATATTATATACTTCGCCGTATATTCCATATTTCAAAACGGTATCAATAGCTTTGCAATGATCCTCAACGTAAAGCCAATCTCGTACATTTAATCCAGTACCATATATAGGTAAGTCTTTATGCTGTAAACAGTTGTTAATTATTAAAGGTATTAATTTTTCTGGAAATTGGTAGGCTCCATAATTATTGGAACATCTTGTTATATTTACAGGCATTTTATAGGTGTCAAAATAGGATTTTACCATTAAATCAGCACCAGCTTTACTTGAAGAGTATGGACTATGGGGATCTATAGGCGATGTTTCAATAAAATAGCCTGTATCCCCAAGCGAACCGTAGACCTCATCTGTTGATATTTGTAAAAACTTCTTTCCTTCTTTAAAGTCATTTTTTATAAACCATGCATTTTTAGCTGCATCTAAAAGAGTTACGGTGCCGAGAACATTAGTTTTAACAAAAGGCTCAGGATCATTTATACTTCTGTCCACATGTGTTTCAGCTGCGAAATTTACAACATAGTCTATATCATTTGCAGAAAATATGGTTTCTACTAATTCCTTATCACATATATCCCCCTGTATAAAGGTATAATTTAACTTACTATTTAAATCTTTCAAATTATCTAAATTACCTGCATAGGTTAATTTATCTAGATTGATTATTTTTACATCAGAATAATTATTAAACATATAATGAATAAAATTTGAGCCTATAAATCCAGCACCACCAGTTATAAAATAAGTTTTCATCTATATTTAGTCTCCTTTTTATTAAACAAATATTTCTATGTCTCTTAGTTTGTTTAGATTTTTATCCTTGTCTGATAAAAATACAGATGATAACCCTTCTAGGGGCCACTGTACATCTATATCCTCATCTGTCCATAAAATTCCACTTTCATGCTCTGGCCTATAGTAGTCCGTGCACTTATAATTAAATATAGCAATTTCAGATAGTACTAAAAAGCCGTGAGCAAAGCCTTCTGGAATGTACAATTGCTTTTTATTTTCATCTGTAAGAATAACGCCTACATATTTGCTAAAGGTAGGCGAATCCTTCCTCAAATCGACAGCTACATCAAAAACTTTCCCCTTAGTAACTCTAACTAATTTTCCTTGAGGATGACTTATCTGAAAATGAAGGCCTCGCAAAACGCCCTTTTTAGATTTTGACTCATTATCTTGAATAAATTCCATGGTAAGTCCTACATCAAAATAATCTTGTTTATTATAACTTTCCATAAAATACCCTCTAGTATCTCCAAATATTTGAGGCTCTATTATATATAAATCACTAATTTTTGTTTCTATGAAATTAAACTTACCCATATAAAAACCTCCATTACTTATGCTTTATAGTGGAAATATATTAGAATTTGTTTCATTATTTTCATAAGCTAATTGAACTAGATATTTACCATATTCTGTTTTTATTAGTGGCTCAGATATTTTCAAGAGCTGATTTTTATCTATAAAACCATTAGTATAAGCTATTTCCTCTATACAAGCTATATATAATCCTTGTCTTGTTTGTACCGCTTCAACAAAATTAGCTGCATCTAAAAGCCCTTTATGAGTTCCTGTATCGAGCCATGCCATACCTCGACCAAGTAATTCTACTTTTAAATTTCCTTTTTGTAAATATTCAATGTTAACATCTGTGATTTCTAGTTCACCTCTAGCAGATGGTTTAATATTTTTAGCAATGTCTATTACATTATTATCATAAAAATATAGGCCACAAACTGCATAATTTGATTTTGGATGTTCAGGTTTTTCTTCGATTGATAGTATATTATTGTTTTCATCGAACTCAACTACTCCAAATTCTTTTGGATTGCTTACATGGTACCCGAAAATAGTAGATCCTTCTTTTCTATTTGCAGCACTTCTAAGACGTTGCGTAAAACCATAACCATGAAATATATTGTCACCAAGGATTAAGGCTACGTTATCATCTCCTATAAATTTTTCACCTATTATAAATGCATCTGCTATACCTCTAGGTGAGGACTGAACAGCATACTGAAGGCTTAGACCTATAAAACTACCATCGGATAGTAACTCTTTAAAAGACATAATATCTCTAGGAGTTGAAATAATTAATATATCTTTTATGCCTGCAAGCATCAATACTGATAGTGGGTAATATATCATCGGTTTATCATATATGGGCAATATTTGTTTTGATACTGATTTTGTTACTGGGTAAAGACGTGTGCCAGATCCTCCTGCTAAAATTATACCTTTCATAATTTGCCTCCTGAAAAAGACGATTCACTGCTTTTATTTATAGTATCCATCAGAGGATAGATTGTATTTTCTTTGAAGTCATTATCATCACTATGGAGTATAAAGTGTTTTCCTTTTGATTTTTCTACTACTAAAGCAATATTTTTATCCATACCAATGTTAGTTTCATTTTTAATATAAGTTAGGTTATCATATAAACCTAGAAACTTATTTATTACATCTTGTGAATTGTCGGAAGAATTATCGTTAGATACTATGATTTCAAATAAACTATCATTTCCAAGTTGACTATATATAGAATTCAAACATTTTTCTAATAAATCAGCTCTATTAAAAGTTGGTATACAAATTGAAATTAATGGGTTGTTTGTTCTATCTTCTAATACCTTTTTTACTTCGCTATCACTTCGAGTTCTAATCCATTGCTTAGTAATAGTATCATATATTTTAATAATAGTAGCAGGACTTCCAGCTACAATGCAGTAGTCGGGCACGTCTTTTGTAACAAAACTATTAGCTGCAACTACGCAGCCTCGTCCAATATGAACATCACCAACAATTGATGCGTTCACACCTATCCATGAGTTTTCTCCAATTACTATTTTATTTGTTATTGAAGTTATTCCTTGATGCATAATTGGTATTCCGACACTTTCATAATTGTGACTGCAGTCTGATATATAGACGTTAGGTGCAATTATAACATTTTTTTCGATAGTGCCTTTATTAGCAATAGAAATTGTGAATCGGCTTCCTATTTGACAACCATCTCCTATAACAATTTTAGGTGAAATATTATTCTCGTACGAACAAATATTAAGCCAACTGTTATCTTTTATAAAGGTGCCAGTACCGATATGAGTATAACTAAAATTACTTATTTTATAATCTTCTAAAATTATAGAGTTGTTTCCAAAACTATAGAACAATTTTGACAGTGGACTATTACTTATTATTGCCGGTTCTCCCATGTATTTTGCCTTCATTTCTTGAGTATATTAAAATATAATAATTTATATAGTAGTTCGTCTATAATAATCTCTATTTGAAATTACAGCTGCAGAGTTTGGTTTATATTCAGCGGCTTTATCATTATACTTAATGGATTCATCTCTGTTGCCTAATCTGTCATAGCAAACAGAAAGTTGTATGCTGGGTATATAACCCCAAAAATCATGAGATATGAAACCCCAGCCATTAACTGGCTTATCAAGTTCCGCTGCAATCTTATACCATACGATAGCTTTGTTATAATCTGCTGATTCAAAATAATAAGTTCCAATATTACAACATATTTCAGCCCTTGGAGTGTCATATTCAAAGCTTTTAAGTAGTATTTTAAGCATATTTTTTTTATCACCTACAGCGTTGTAGCACTTAGAAAGATCAAAACAAGAACTTATATTATCCTCTATCCATCCTTTTTCAGTGTCTAAAAATTCATTGAAATACTTTATTGCTTCCTCGATAAACCCATTTTGGAATAATTCCCTTGAATAATAGAAGATACCTCTTGGGCTTAGAGGGTTTCCCTCAGACAGTATTTTTTTATAAATTAATATATTTCTACCTGGTGCAGCCGCATGTTCTTTTCGATGTGTTATGCAAATATCGAAGTTTTTAATATTTCCTGCCATGGTTAGGCATTCGTGAACAGGCTCCGTCCACTTAGAATTGTTTGTTCGCTTTGATAAGCGTTCTCTAAAATATGATAGAGTAACAGTTCCATTTGCGTCAAAGCCCACGTTATACATAAGCATTACATTATCCACGTCTAGAGTTAGGTCTTGCTTAAGCTGTTTGAATTTTTCAATATCCTTTTCTAAAATGATATCATCCGCATCTAGCCATAGGATAAAATCCATTTTTGCTTTAGAATAAGAGAAATTTCTAGCAGCAGAAAAGTCATCTATCCACTGGAAATCAAATATTTTGTCTGTATATTCTTGTGCAATTTTTATTGTATTATCTGTAGAACCTGTGTCAACTATAATTATTTCGTCAACAATATCCTTAACACATTCAAGACACCGACCTAAAACATCTTCCTCATTTTTTACAATCATACATAAACTAATAGTTACCATATGAACCTCCTAAAGAAAATTTACAATATATAATATGCTATTGATTAAGATAGGAAACATATTTATGAAAAAAGGGGAGGTACACTTTTTAATACTAAGAATAATATGTAATTGAGGAATTATTTGTTTTACTAAGTGTTAGAGGATGGGATAAAGTAATGATTGAAAATAGAAAAACTTCAATAATAATTTTAACTTACAATAATCTTGTTTATAATAAAATTTGCATTGATAGCATAAGAAAATACACTAAAGAGAGTACCTACGAAATAATTGTTGTGGATAATAATTCTACTGATGGAACAAGAGAATGGCTTAAGGATCAAAAGGATATTGTGGTTATTTTAAATGATGAAAATGTGGGGTTTCCAAAGGGGTGTAATATAGGAATAGATGCATCCGCCATTGAGAACGATATTTTGTTTTTAAATAATGATACTGTAGTTACTCCAAGGTGGCTTGATAATCTTAAAGTATGTCTTTACAGTTGTGATAGCATCGGAGCTACTGCATCTATAACTAATAATTGTTCTAATTATCAGTCTATAACCGTTCCTTATATTGATGTTCAAGATATGATTCCATTTGCTGAGGCTAATAATGTATCTAGCCCTGATAAGTGGGAGGGAAAAACACGCCTTGTGGCATTTTGCATGATTGTAAAGAGAGAAGTTCTAAGTAAAATTGGAGTTATGGACGAGAGATTTACACCAGGGAATTTTGAAGATGATGATTTATGTATGAGAATTATAGATTCAGGATATAAGCTGATGCTTTGTAATGACAGCTTTATTCACCATTTTGGTAGTTCGTCTTTTAGTAAAGATTATACTAAATTCAATAATGTTTTAACTGCAAATCGCAAGAAATTTGAGGACAAGTGGGGGTTTGATTCTAACGTTAGTAGCACATTAAAGTTTGACATAATACATCAAATTGTAGAACCAAAAGAAAAGAAATTAGAAATTATTGATTTCGAATGTGGCCTAGGAGCTACACTGCTAAGATTAAAATATATGTATCCGAGTGCTAATATATATGGTATAGAGACGAATGAAAATTTAGGAAGGGTAGGCGGGAAAATCCTAGAGCTTATGACCTCCGATTTCGAAGAAAATTATAGCATGAACTTTAAAGAAGATAAGATAAATTTCTTTGACTATATTATTATTGGAAATAAACTTCAATTAAGTAAAGACCCCTTTAAACTATTAAATGAGGTAAAAAGATTTTTAAAACCTGGTGGATATATAATTGCGACGATTCCAAATGTAATGCACCACTCAGTTATAAAAGAATTATTAAATGGAAGGTTTATGTATAATGAGGATTCAATCTTAAATAGAAGTAATAAAAATTTTTTCACTTTAACAGATATATACAAAATATTTGATGAGTGTGGATATATTAATCCATTTATATTTCATTACTTCAGTGAACTCTCACCTGAAGATGATAAGTTATTAAATGATATTTGTAGTATTATAGGCGAAAATATGAAAGGATATTTCTTATCTTATGAATATATGGCTAAATTCCAGAAAAGTTTGTAGCCACAAGACTTATACAGTGAAGTAATATGACTAGGAACTATTACTTCTAATTCTCCATATGCTAAATTGTATGAAAATTATAATTAGCAAGGAGAAAATTATATATGTGGATACTAGTAACTGGAGGAGCGGGTTATATCGGAAGTCATACTTGTGTAGAACTATTAAATTCAGGATATGATGTCATAGTTGTAGATAATTTTTCTAATAGCAAACCAGAATCATTAAAGCGAGTTCAAGAAATAACAGGAAAACATTTGAAATTGTATGAGATAGATATTTTAGATAAGGTTAATTTAGATAAGGTATTTTTAGAAAATGATATAGAGGCTGTGATACATTTCGCTGGGTTTAAGGCTGTAAGTGAATCTATTAAAGTTCCAATATCATATTATCATAACAATATTACAGGAACACTTATACTTTGTGAAGAAATGAAAAAGCATAATGTGAAAAAATTGGTTTTTAGTTCTTCTGCGACTGTATATGGATCACCTAAGAGTGTGCCAATTGGTGAGGATTTTCCTCTAAGTGCTACTAACCCCTATGGTAGAACTAAGCTTATGTTAGAAACAATCCTTCAAGATATTTACGTATCAGATAAAGAATGGAGTATTGCTTTATTAAGATATTTTAATCCCGTAGGAGCTCATGAAAGTGGAATAATAGGCGAAGATCCGAGTGGCGTACCCAATAATTTAATGCCTTTTATAACTCAGGTTGCAGTGGGGAAAAGAAAATATTTAAGCATATTTGGTGGCGATTATGATACACATGACGGTACAGGGGTTAGGGATTATATTCATGTTGTAGATATTGCTAAGGGGCATATAAAGGCTTTAGATACGATTATGAAAACTAATGGTATAGAACCGTATAATCTCGGAACTGGGGTAGGCTATAGTGTTTTAGATGTAGTTGAAAATTTTAAAAATGCTACAAATAAAAATATACCATATATCATATTAGAACGTAGAATTGGAGATATAGCAGAGTGTTATGCAGACCCAATAAAAGCAAAGAGTGTTTTAAAGTGGAGCGCAGAAAAAAACATTCAAGATATGTGTCGTGATGTTTGGCGTTTTCAAGTTAATAACCCAAACGGATATCAAAAAACTAATGGAAAGGAATGATAAAAAATGAAAAAAAACTTTACATTATACTGGCCAAGCTTTGTAAGTGAAGAATTATGTAAAGACCTTGGCATAATTACTATGATTTTTGATAAACATTTAAATTATAACAGCTCCATTTTATGTAATAAAAATCAAGAAAATTATGAGGAAGTAACAAAGGAGAATATCACAATGAACTATATTGTTGATGACGATACGGTTAGTAATGTTTTGAAAAATACAGATGTTCTCATGCTTATAGGATTTTATGATTTTAATTTATTAATGATAGAGAAATTCAAATCCATTAATCCAAAAGGAAAAATATATTTAAAACTTGACATAAATGTACACTGGCTTAGAAGAATAGTATTTGGTGAGGATACTATTAGACTTCTAAATACTTGTACTCTTATATCTGTAGAATGTAAGAATATCAAAAAAATACTGGACAAAAAGTGGCCATTTAAAATTGAATATATACCAAATGGGTATTATAACGCTGGCATTAACAGAATTATAGAATATAAAGAGAAAGAAAATACAATGATTACTGTAGGAAGACTTGGGACATATGAAAAAGCAACAGAGGTTTTGCTTGAATCATTTGCAGTAGCGTCAAAAGTATTAACAAATTGGAATCTAAAACTTGTAGGGAGTATAGAGCCGTATTTTAAGGCGTATATTGATAATTTTTTTATTACTAATCCAGAACTTAAGGATCGAGTTATTTTCACTGGAAGAATTAACGATAGAAAATTAATTGAGCAGGAATATCAGAAAGCAAAAGTTTTCTGTCTTACGTCAAGGTGTGAGGGATTTCCAAATGTATTTGGAGAAGCTGCTAACAAAGGTTGCTATATAATCTCATCAGATATAGATCCTGCATGGGATATTACAGATGACAAAAAATATGGAAGCATATTTCCTATAAATGATCATATTGCCCTTGCAAATGAGATGATAAAAGTATGTTCTGATGAAACAAGACTGGAAACAGTATGCAGGGATATTCAAACATTTACAGAAGAAAAGTTTGAGTGGATAAAGCTTTGCGAGAAGATAGATTCATACTTAAATGAAAATGATTAACCTTTGAATGAATTAATGCAGTCCCTTGGGGAATAATTAAATTGAATACCAATCCTAAGACTAGCTTTACGCTAACCTCAGAATTGGGTTATATTACCACATTATATTTTCCTTTGTCACGCTCCTTAAAATCAAATTAACTACGGACAAAATAACTACTTGTAATTCAGGTGTTATTATATCTTTACCTGCAATTTGTTGTGCTGCAGCTCCTACTAACATAATTGCATTTACATAAATCGTTTTGCTCAAATACCACTTCTTGCTGGCTATTACCTCTATTGGTTTGATCTCTGACATTTTAAATTCCTCCTTCTTTTACTTATGAATTTTATTTGCTAAGATCATTTTATTAACTTATTCCAAGTTCTATTTCCAACTATTCCATCACTATCTAAGCCATTCATTTTTTGATAGATAATTACTGAATTTTTAGTGTCATTTCCAAATATACCATCCACAGCTACGCCCAATTTACTTTGCAAATATCTTACTACAATCCCCTTCGAACCTACTTTAAGAAGCGGTGTTGCCAATACAGAATTTATTGCATTTATGGTATTCACTCCAGCAATTCCATCTACGGAAAGTCCTAATTTCCATTGACAAACCTTTATAGCAAATAAGCTGTTATCACCTAAAATTCCATCTGCAGTTAACTTTAACCCATTTTTACCTGTGAATCCCAATCTATTTAAAGATTTTTGTATTGAAAGTAACTTTGTATCTATCCTTGTAGGAGTAATTCCTGTAACAGTATTATTACCACCAACAACCTTTCCATTTTCATCAAATACTTTATAACCAGGTAAGCTTTTAAGAAGATCAAGTGCATTTTGTAATTTAGAATAGGCTCCCTTTTGAGTTTTAACAGCCTCCCATGATATTCGAACTCTATACATGTGTTCAAAAATCGTAGGTTTTGGAATTACATTGTTAGAATTCGCTGTCGTAGGTTGATTAAGAGTTAAACCTAAATACGAAAATATTCCCTTGACAATTGAGAGTGCTATTTTTTCTTGAAAAGCATATTGTAATAACTCAGCTTCTTCTAAAGCATTAGAAATAAATGCAGTTTCGACTAAAATTGCTGGCATATGACTCATTCTCAAAACTCCAAAATTTGCAGTCTTACACCCACGATTTGTTAATGACGTCGCTTTAACAAGCTCTGATTGTACAAATACTGATAATTTTGCTCCATTAGAACTTATAGGATGAGAAAATGTTTCCACTCCATGAGCGGTTTTATTTACAGCAGAATTACAATGGATAGATGTGAATGTATCACATTTATTGTTATTTGATATTGTTGCTCTCTGTGCTAAAGTTAAATACTTATCTGTAGTTCTTGTATATATTACCTCTTGTCCATTCTCTATTAGTATCCTACCTACAATTTTAGCAATAACTAGAACAATATCAGCTTCATGAGAACGTAGTCCCACTGCTCCTGGATCACTACCACCATGTCCGGGATCTAAGCAGTGTTTATATATTATATTGGCCATTTATAGATCATTCCTCCAATTTTTTATCTAATATTCACGACTCATAATTATATTTTTAGATGCTTTCGATATATATTATGCAGCTTGTACAATTAAGTTCATAAATAAAATAGTTAGTTAACATATACTGAGGTTCATAACATTGATTACAGTCTCTATTTTTTATTAACTAGAGTAACATTTTATGTACAAGTTCATATATTGAATAAGGACTAAAAATCCTGAAAAATAAATTTATGGAGATGGATTCTTTATGGCTTTAACACTTGATTTTGATACCCCCGCTACTAGCTCACCTCGTGTGGTTGATGTTACAGGGAATGTTGCGGCATTTAGTCTAGCTGGACAGTCAAAAGTTTTATTTAATTAAGAAGCCTTTAGTTCATGGCTAAAACAAGTCTCTGACTGCTTTTGACTAATTATTTGAGGTATGATAAATTCACTATTTTTAGCAAGATGTAGAAAAATGTTTTTTCTTAAAAAACATGCAACTGTAGCTTCTGAAACAATCATCTTTGACTTAGTCCGGAGGAACCGAAAAGTAGTCTTATTTATCTCTTTTGAAAACTTTATTGGTTACAGTTCAGATATAGGGTCAGTAAATAAGGCCCCTAAATATAATATATGGGCCTTATACAATTAATCTAATTTTAAAGTTATGTCATTATCGTCGAATGCATCCTTAATTCCTTGAAAGATATTTCTGTTATTTTTTAAAAATGTGGAAATGAAGCTTCTAATTTGAAGATAATATTTTGCTCCAACCTCACTGCGAAAAATTCCTATGTTTAATTTTCGTTTTACTGGCCTAATATCGGCTTCAGCTCGATTATTTGTAAAAGGAATTTTAAAATCATACATGAATAACAAATGAAATCTATGTTAAATCAGGTAGTCAGAAATACATCAAAAGGTAAAAGAGACTATGCACTCCTGTTTTTAGCGGTGCATACTGGACTACGTTCCATAGATATCGTGAATCTAAAACTTACCGACATTGATTGGAAAAATAATGAAATTCGTATTGTCCAAAGAAAAACCAGTCGTATCTTAATTCTTACCTTGGAGCCTGATACAGGAACAGCACTTGCCGATTATATCCTTTATGGAAGACCTAATTCAAATGTGCCCTACATATTCCTTAGAATATATGCACCGCATATTAAACTTTCCGACTTTGGTTCAGCCGGGAACATTCTTATAAAATACCGTAGTATGGCCGGAATTGTAAATAGTCGCGGAGATGGAAAAAGTTTTCATGCATTAAGACGTTCCTTAGGAACGTGGATGTTAGAGGTCGGGGTACCAATTACTACCATATCACAAGTGTTGGGTCCATGGCCATCAACCTAATAATTCAATAATTTGTAAATATGATTACAACCGTATTTTTATACAAATTGGAATTAATTATTGGTAATTATTTTAGAGTTAAATGTGATATTTATAGTTTTGACCCAAA
>JBLHPD010000098.1:0-17220 GCA_047624165.1 Clostridium sp.
GGCTGCAACCTCGTTTGTGACACGGGTAGTTCCAAAATTGGAAACCCAACCAGCTAAAACACAGAAAACTCACTGATGGAATGATACGCTTTTTTACGAGTATAGGTAATTAATTACCTCTCAGGAGTGAAACATCTATCTTCTCTATTCAGGAGTTATTATATCATTGTGGATTAACTAGTTTGCAGTAACCAATAATGTTAATTGATAATAATTAAAGTTAAGACGAGATTGATTAAAATAAAATTATGAGTTGCGAATATTAGATAAGATATGAGTGATAACATTCGTAGTTATTATTACTAATTTATTATCAATGCTTACAACTACATTATACGAGGAGTATAATAATATAAGAAGTTTTGAAAACTTAAATAGGAGGTTTCATTATGAAAAATGATAAAATGGAGTTATCACCAGAACAACGTGAAGAACTACTTAGCTCATTAAAAGTCCGTTTCGAGAAAAATATGAACCGCCATAAAGGTTTTGAATGGGATAAAGTACAAGCAAAGCTGGAGGCTACTACTGAAAAACTGTGGTCACTCAATGAAATGGAAAGAACTATCGGTGAACCGGATGTTGTTGGTTATGATAAAGAGACGGGTGAATACATATTTTATGATTGTTCAGCGGAAAGTCCTAAAGGTCGCAGAAATGTTTGTTACGACCGTGAAGGGCTGGAGTTACGAAAAGAACATAAACCAGAGAATAACGCTATTGATATGGCAGCTACCATGTGCGTTGAGCTTTTAACGGAAGACCAATATCGGGAATTGCAGAACCTTGGAAATTTCGATACGAAAACGTCGAGCTGGGTGAAAACACCTTCTGATATTAGAAAACTCGGCGGTGCTCTTTTTGCTGATCGCCGCTACGATAATGTCTTTGTGTATCACAACAGTGCTCCCTCTTACTATGGAGTTAGGGCGTTCCGTGGCTCGCTAAGGGTCTAAATTTTGAACAGATAGTGAAGTGGAGAGTTCATTGTTACACGTTTCATACATAAATAACAATTTTAATACAATTGAAAACCCTTGAATTCAGGGGTTTTCGTTGTTTTTTTATTGAAAATATTAATAACCATAAATTGAATAATCGTGGAATTGCTACCAATGCTATATTAACACAGAGATCCATACTACTTATGATCTTAGTAATACTTGACAAAAAATATTTTGTTAAGATACTTGACAAAAAAACTTTTGTCAAGTATCATTGTAAATATAAGGAATATAGGAGGCGATAATTATGAAAATTACGACAGGGCAAGCTGCGAGAGGGGAAAATTTTTTTAAGAGGCCTATTCTAATAAATAAATTATGGAGAAAAATTGAGTCAGAGAGTAGCATTATAATTTCAGCTCCAAGAAGAGTTGGAAAAACATCTCTAATGAGGTACATAGAAGATAATCCAAAGGATAAATATTATATAGTCTACGTGATTACGGAATCAGTAGACAACGAAAATAAATATTACAAGGAGATTGTAAAAGCCATTTTAAATTGTGATTCAATAAAGAAAAAAGACAAAGTAATAAATTCTATTAAAGATTTAGCAAAAAATATTTTTAAAAACTTAGATGAAGTTGGCATAGATTCGGTTAAGTTTAGCAAAAATATTGAATTGAATTATTTCGAAAAATTTATTGACATTATGAGATCTATTGATTTAGAAGGGCACAAATTAATTATAATGATAGATGAATTTGCTCAAACAATAGAAAACATTCAACAAAAGGAAGGCACTACATATGCAGTTCATCTTCTTCAAAGTAATAGAGCATTAAGACAAAATAGTGATATAAATGATAAATTTCAATTCATATATACAGGTTCAATAAGTTTAGAGGGTATTGCAAGACGTATGGATTCTTCAAAGTTCATAAATGACCTAGATATATTAAAAGTCACACCCCTAAGTGATGAAGAAGGGAAGAATCTTATAAATGAACTACTTAGAGGCCTTGATTTTACAATGGATGAGGAAACTATAAATCATTTATTACATGAAATTAAGTGGTTAATTCCTTTTTATATTCAACTTGCTATGGATAAAATTCAGGACATTTATGATGAAGAACAATTACGAGCTATATGCATTGGATCAGTTGATTTAGCAATTAAAAGTATGATAGAAGAAAATAATAAATTTAGTAGTTGGTATGAGCGGCTTAAGGTGTACAAAAATAATGATTATAAATTTATTATAAAAGTATTAAACATAATTTCTATAACAGAAGCTAAGATGATAACTTATAATGAAATATATGATTTAGCCGTGAGATATGATCTTTGCGAAACGTATAAAGATCTCTTAAATACTCTTATAGATGATGGATATATAATTAATGATGCAGAGGAAAACATATATACATTTACTTCTCCTATATTAAGAATGTGGTGGTGTAAAAGAAATGCAAACTAGCAATTTAAATCTTTATAATCCAAATAATCTAACAGAAAAAGACTTAATTGGTAGGTTCGTAATAAGAAAAAAAGAATTTCAAAAAATTCTTAAAGATATAAAGGATTCTGACATGAAATATCCAGAGCAGCATTATATTATAGAGGCTCAAAGAGGCTATGGTAAAACGACCTTGTTAAAAAGGTTATACTTTGAAATAAAAAGAGAAAAGGAATTAAAAGCAAGACTTATTCCTATTATATTCCCAGAGGAGCAATATAATATACGCAGATTATCTAAACTTTGGGAGGTAACAGCGCAGCATCTCGAAATTGAAAGCAATGAATTTATAGGTCTTTATGATGAAATGAATAAAGACGCTCGAGACGAACACTATGAGGATATATGCTTTAAGATCCTTGAACAAAAACTTAAAGAAAAAAACATAAAGCTAATACTCTTAATAGATAATATAGGAGATATTCTAAAAAAGTTCAAAACCTATGAGCAGCAAAAACTAAGAGAAGTTCTTTTAACGTCTGCTGAAATTAGAATTATAGGCTCATCTTCAGAGGTCTTAGAATTTACTTCTAATTATGATAAGCCCTTCTACGACTTCTTTAAGCTGATTAAATTAAAAGGCTTAAGTGAAGAAGAAACTGTGGAATTTCTTCAAAAATTAGGTGAAATTTTTAATAAGAAAGATATAAATGAGTTACTTAAAATTAATAGTGGAAAAATAGAAGCTTTAAGGCGTTTAACCGGTGGCGTACCAAGAATCATTACATTATTTTTCAATATTTTTATTACAGGCGACGAACCATTCCTAAAAGAACTAGATATGTTACTTGATAAAGTAACGCCTCTTTATAAACACACAATGGATATTTTATCTCCAGTGCAGCAAGAAATTGTTGATGTTATAGCGCTAAGCTGGGATGCAATAACCACAAAAGAAATAGCAGACAAAATTAAAATGCAAAGCAAAGAAGTATCAGCTCAACTAAATCAATTAGAAAAAAATGGTGTAATAAATAAAATACCTGTCAATAAGAAAAATTTCATGTACCAGGTTAAAGAACGCTTTTTTAACATTTGGTATCTAATGAGGTTTGGAGGAAAAAAAGAAAAACATCAAGTCCAATGGCTTGTAGATTTTTTTGAAAACTGGTGCAGTAAAGGGGAACTAGAGGAGAAAGATAGTAATGATTTTAACACTACTCGTAAATTAGCTGAAACTCTGCTTAGGAATGATCTAATAGAGAAATCCTTAGAAAAAGCTCATTTATTTTTACAACTATCAATAGATACAGATAAATATAATATGCTGATTAATGAATATTTAATATCTCTAATGGCTAAAAAACAATATAATTCATTATTGATACTGTTTAATGAAAATGAATTTAACCTAAAGGATAAATTTAAACCTACTTATTACGCCTTGATGTACTTTTTGAAAGATCAAAATGAAAAATTTGAAGTTGAGTATAAAAAAGTGGGTGAAGAATTAGAGCAAACTGTTAACGAAATTATTGAAGAAGTATTTTCAAAACAGAAGACACGCAAGGGATAATTCAGACTTGAAAATACACTATGTGGATTGAAGTATGTTATTATTAATAATGTAATTTAAATAACTAAATAGTGCAGTGCATTTTAATTATATTATCTAAACATAAGTTAAAATACATAATACAAAAGGAAACAAGGAATCATGATAGATATAACAAAAGAATACCTTCAAAATAAGTATAAAATAAGCTCAAAAACACTAGAATTATATGAAGTAGCGTTGCGAGATGTGCAAGAGAAGTTTAATATTCTTGATGAAATAAGAGAGTTTAATCAGCTTAAGGTTTTGACCACATTACAAGATGAGCGAATTAACGATGCTCATTTCACAAATTCTTCTGGATACGGGTATGGCGATATAGGTCGTAATTCATTAGATAAAGTTTATGCAAGAATTTTTAATTGTGAGAGTGCACTTGTACGCCCACATTTCGTCAATGGAACACATGCAATTGGTGCTGCCTTATTTGGTAATTTAAGACCTAATGATACTATGCTGTCTGTCTGTGGAACACCTTACGATACACTTCTTAATATAATTGGTATAAATGTTAAGGAAGATATAGGTTCATTTTAAGAGGTGGCGTTAAAACAGAATATAAAGATGTTGAAAAAGAGCAGTAACTAGAAAATAGTTACATGCTCTTTTTTAATTCTTCATAAAGATGGGAAGGGGATGTGTGAGTTGAAAGAAATAAGGATTACTCAGGGAAAAACAGTATATTGCAATTTTTTTCTTCCTTTACGAACTGCATAACCTGTTGATGCACTATACGCCCAGCTAAACTGCGATATATTTAGAAAGTCTTCATCACTTACTAGTATTCTAACAGAAGTTGATATGGCTGCCTTTGCAGGATATTGTGAAGCTTATGCGCGTTGGAAAGAGGCAGAAGAATTTATAACTAAGCATGCAACAATTGTAAAAACACCAAGTGGTTATTGGCAACAGGTGCCACAGGTGTCTATCGCCCAAACTTACCTTAAGATTATGATTAAATTTTGTGAACAGTTTGGACTTACACCATCTTCGAGGAGCAGAATTGTTGCGGATAAAGGATCTAATGATAATTTAGATACTATGGAAATGATGCTAAGGGGAGAGAGATGATGGTAGAGATAATTAAAAGTTATACTTGGCACATTGCAAGAAAGAGAATACCTGGATAGAGGCGAGAGGATGATGAATAAAGAAGGTACATTTATCCCAACAAGATTTATACTTCCAACTTCACATTATGATGATAAAAGAGCACAGCACGCTATTGATTTTATACAAAACTTAAAACACACAAAAGGTGAGTGGTTTAATAAACCCTTTGTATTACTTGAGTGGCAATTAGAAATTATTAGAAATATATTTGGTGTTATTAAAGAAAATGGTTATAGGCAATTTACAACAGCTTATGTGGAAATTGCTAAAAAACAAGGTAAAACGGAACTTGGAGCTGCACTCGCATTATATATGTTAACAGCTGATGGAGAGCGTGGAGCTGAAATATATAGTTGCGCCGCAGATAGAGCTCAAGCCAGTTTAATCTATCAAGTAGCTGTGGATATGATTTCTTTATGTCCAGCATTAAAAAAAAGATTGAAAGTTGTAGCTTCACAAAAGAGAATAGTGTACCCTGCAATGAATTCTTTCTATCAGGTATTATCAAGTGAAGCGTATTCTAAGCATGGAATTAATCCTCATGCAGTTTTATTTGATGAAACACATGTTGCTAACAGAGAGATGTTTAATGTAATGCTACATGGTGCTGCAGATGCAAGACGCCAGCCACTTAACTTCCTTATAACTACAGGTGGTAATGACTTGCGCAGTATAGGATATGAAATTCACCAGAAGGCAGTTGATATAATAGAGGAAAAGAAAATAGACAAATCATTCTATCCAACAATTTATGCGGCAGCTGAGGATGATGATTGGACGCTACCTAGCGTTTGGGCAAAAGCTAATCCCAGCCTTGGAGTAACAGTCGCTGAAGAAAAGGTGCAAATAGCATGTGAAAATACAAGACAAAACCCTGCAGATGAGAACTTATTTAAACAATTAAGATTATGTATTTGGGTAAAACAATCTATAAGATGGATGCCAATGCACATCTGGGATTTGTGTACTTTTGAAGTCGATACAGAAAGCATAAAGGGCAGAGAATGTTATGGTGGACTTGACCTTTCAAGCACCACTGATATTACTGCCTTTGTTTTAGTGTTTCCACCAAGAACAGCTGATGAAAAATATATAGTACTTCCTTACTTTTGGATACCGGATGAAAATTTAAAGCTGCGAGTTAGGCGTGATCATGTACCTTATGATGTGTGGGAGAAACAAGGTTATGTAAAAACTACTGAAGGTAATGTAGTCCATTATGGATTTATAGAGACTTTTATTGAAGAGCTTCACACAAAATATAATATTAAAGAAATAGCATTTGATCGCTGGGGAGCTGTGCAAATGGTACAGAACCTCGAAGGTATGGGATTTACAGTAGTTCCCTTTGGACAAGGATATAAAGACATGTCTCCATCTTCTAAAGAATTAATGAAGCTAACTCTTGAGAAAAAGATAGCACATGGAGGAAACCCAGTGCTCCGTTGGATGATGGATAATATTTATGTGAAAACTGACCCTGCTGGAAACATAAAACCTGACAAAGAAAAAAGTACAGAGAAGATTGATGGTGCAGTGGCTTTGATTATGGCATTGGATAGAGCTATTAGAAATGAGAATAAGAGTAGTGTTTATGATGGGAGAGGTATTTTGGTGTTGTAAAGTAAATATGCAAGTGATATAATTATGCATTACTTTAAATTATATTGTAGATAAATGATATAAAGTTGAATAGTATATAATTATAAGTAATGTATTTAATATCAAAAATATGGTGAAGATATTATTGAGAGGATTAAGTATGTTAGTGGATTACAGCAATTGGGATATTTACGATGGGGCTTCTGAGGGTAGTGGTAGAAGTGATAAGGATTGGTTAATTAACAATGAAACTAAAGAAATAGGTTTATTTAAGTATACTAAATCTGATAAAACAACAGAACATGTTTCAGAAAAATTAGCTTCAAATTTAGCTGGATTATTAGGTATAGAATGTGCTAAAATTGAAATAGGTAAATATAATTCAAGAATAGGATCTATGAGTTACCTCATAAATACAAAGACAGAGATACTAATAGAAGGTATTTATTTAATTAACAAAAAATACCCTAATTATGATTCGCTGACTATGTATGATAATGTTATTGAAGAATACTATTCATTAGAGATGATATTAGAGTCACTAGATGAATATAATTTAAGGAATGATTTTTTAAAAATATTAATTTTAGATTTTCTAATTGGTAATACGGATAGGCATCAAAACAATTGGGCGGTTCTTGAATGTGGTAATAGTATTAGAATTTGTCCTATTTATGATAACGGTTCTTCTTTATGTTGTTATTTTAAAGAAGAAAATTTAGACTTTTATTTAGGGAATGATAAGGTTAGATTTAATTCTATAGTTAATAGTAAGTCGAAGTCTAGAATTAGGATAAATAAAAAGCTCAAAAAAGAGCCTACGCACTTTGAAATGCTTGAGTATATAAAATTGAATTATGGTGAATGCGTTATAGATTTAATAAGGATCATAAATGAGAACATAACAGAAGTAGCGTTAGATGAAATTATGTCGAGTTATACAGAAGATTCAATAAGTGTTAAAAGGAAACTACTAATAAAAAAATTTTTATTAGAGAAAATAAAGTTAATGAATGGTATATTTTCATGAGAGGAGGAAAAGCGTGTCTATTAAAGATGGAAAAGATTATATTTATTTAGTATGGAAAGAGATTGAAACAAGAAGACGATACACTGTAGGTCAATTATCAAAAAACGGACAATTTGAATTTAACTATGGGTTTGAGGTTAAAGAAGCTATAGAAAAAGGCTTTAAATTATTAATTTCTTTTGAAGATATTGACAAGGTGTATAAAAATGACATACTATTTCCAGTATTCTCAAGTAGATTGCCAGACAGAAAAAGAAACGGTATTAATAAAATTCTCTTGAAATATGGTATGGAAGAATATGATGACTATGAACTATTAAAAAGAAGTGGTGCTAGATTACCTATCGATAATCTGGAGTTTATTGACCCCATTTTGGATGAAGACAGAGAAAATGTTAAAAGAATTTTTTATGTAGCTGGTCCAGGTCACTATATTGGATGTAATGGACAAGAGTGCTCAAAATCAGAAGACATACAAGTTGGAGAAAAATTAAATTTAGTATTAGAACCAGAGAATAATCATGATAAAAGTGCAATAAAAGTTCTGAATAGTAATGAAGTTCATATTGGGTATATTCCAAGGTATTATAGTGAAACTATTACAGAGTTGCTTAATAAAAAATATAAATACAATTGTGTTATTTGCGATATTCTGAAGGACAATAATTGTGATGAGTGTATAAAAGTGCAATTAGAAGTAAATGAAGAAATTATTAGTTGAATTACACCATTGGAAGGCGAGGGTCATGCCTGAATCCAAATATTCCATTTGTGGGAGGAGCAAAACTATATGTTTTACTCCTTTTGGTTTTTTTAGCATCTGTTAATAACAGGTGCTTTTTATATACCCATTTTTAGGAGGTAACCACAATGAAGATACCAATAATATCAAGGCTTTGGGAGCCTAGAGCAGGTCCTAAGAACAATTTTTGGGAAAGTACTTATAGTTTTTTCTTTGGAAGCACTACAAGTGGAAAGACTGTTAATGAAAGAACGGCAATGCAAACCACTGCAGTTTATGCTTGCGTTAGAATACTTGCTGAAACAATAGCTTCACTACCCCTTCATACCTATTGCTACACAGAAACGGGTAAAGAGAAAGCTACAGAACATCAAATATATCATCTACTTGCAGATGAACCCAACCCTGAGATGACCTCCTTTGTGTTTAGAGAAACACTTATGGGTCATCTTTTATTATGGGGAAATGCTTATGCCCAGATTATTCGTGATGGGCGCGGGAAAGTAATGGCTTTATACCCGCTAATGCCAGACAAGATGACTGTAAATAGAAGTGATAAGGGTGAGATTCACTATATTTATTTAAAAGAAGGGCAGAGCTATCTGCTTAGAAATGACGAGGTTTTGCACATTCCTGGCCTTGGATTTGATGGTTTGATTGCTCAGTCTCCAATTGCTATGGCTAAAAATGCTATAGGTATGGCAATAGCAACTGAGGAATATGGGGCTAATTTTTTTGCAAACGGCGCAACTCCTGGAGGTGTACTTATGTATCCAGGTGTAGTAAAAGACCCTGCAAGAGTTAGGGAAAGTTGGAACAGTGTGTATCAAGGCACTTCAAATGCACATAGAGTTGCAGTTTTGGAAGAGGGCATGAAATTTGAAAGTATAGGAATTCCACCAGAGCAAGCGCAATTTTTACAAACTAGAAAGTTTCAGATTAATGAGATAGCAAGGATCTTTAGAATTCCACCTCATATGGTAGGGGATCTAGAAAAATCTAGTTTCAGCAATATAGAGCAGCAGTCACTTGAATTTGTTATGTACACTCTTGATCCTTGGGTCATTAGGTGGGAGCAAGCTATTAAAAGAGCATTGTTTACTGAAAGCGAAAAAAAGAAGTATTTTGTTAAGTTCATGTGGATGGATTACTTAGGGGTGACTACCAAAGACGTATGAACGGTTATTCTATTGGACGGCAGAATGGTTGGTTATCAAGTAATGACATAAGGAAACTTGAGAATCTTAATAGAATACCAGAAGAGCTTGGTGGAGACTTGTATTTAATTAATGGAAACATGACAAAGCTTGCTGATGCAGGAGCATTTGCTAATAAAAATAACACAGGATTGGAGGTAAAAGAATGAAGTTTGGAACTGGGTAAAAAACGAAGAAGGAAGAACCCTTTATTTTGATGGGTACATTGCTCAGGATAGTTGGTTTGATGATGATATTACTCCAAAGCAGTTTAAGGCTGAACTTACAGAGAGCGACGGAGATGTATCAGTATGGCTTAATTCTCCGGGTGGAGACGTTTTTGCAGCAAGTCAGATTTACACAATGTTAAAAGAGTATAAAGGAAAAGTAACAGTAAAAATTGATGCATAGCAGCTAGTGCAGCATCAGTTATTGCTATGGCAGGTACTGAAATATTAATGTCCCCTGTGGCAATGATGATGATCCATAATTTTTGGTGAGGCAGTAGATTTGCAATGTGGGATTGATATGCTTTCAGAGGTAAATGAAAGCATAGTAAATGCCTATGAGCAAAAGACCGGGCTTCCTAGAAATAAGATATCAAAAATGATGGATTCAGAAACATGGTTTAGTGCTAAGAAAGCAGTAGAACTTGGGTTTGCAGATAAAGTATTGTATGAAACGGATCAAGATGAATCGGGTGAGGGCTTCATCTTTGACAAGGTAACAGTAACTAATGCCTTGCTAAGAAAGATACCAAAGGCAAAACAAACACAGGTTGTAGCAGAGACAGGTACCCCACATGAACAATTACTTAAAAGACTAGACCTTATAAAATATTAAATTGGAGGAATGTATATGAATAAAATATTAGAACTTAGAGAAAAAAGAGTAAAACTTTGGGATAACACAAAGACCTTCCTGGACAGTAAAAAAAATGACAAGGGTCTATTATCAGCAGAAAGCACAGAAACTTATGAAAAAATGGAAGGTGACGTTGTAAACTTAGGAAAAGAAATAGATAGGCTTGAGCGTCAAGCAGTTCTTATTTAGAATTTTCAAAAGCAACTTCTAGTGTCATTAGAAATAATCCTAATGCTGTCATTGGTACTGAAAAAACAGGCAGAGCATCAAACGAGTACAATAATGCCTTGTGGAAGACTATGAGAAATAAGAACAGCTTTGATGTGTATAATGCTTTGCAAGTTGGTACTGATAGTGAGGGAGGGTTCCTAGCACCAGATGAGTTTGAGAAAATGTTAATTGAAAGCTTAGAAGAACAAAATATATTTAGGCAGATTGCAAACATAATTACTACATCATCCGGAGATAAGAAAATACCTGTTGTTGCAGGTAAAGGTACAGCTTCTTGGGTAGATGAAGAAGGAGTTATACCAGAATCTGATGATTCATTTGGACAAGTATCAATAGGCGCATATAAATTAGCCACTATGATTAAGGTTTCCGAGGAACTTCTTAATGATAGTGTTTTTAATTTAGAGAGCTATATCGCAAAAGAGTTTGCTAGAAGAATTGGGGCAAGAGAGGAAGAGGCGTTCTTTATAGGTGACGGCACCGGAAAGCCTACAGGAATATTTAATGCCACTGGTGGAGCAACACTTGGGGTCACAGCGGCAAGTGCTACAGCTATTACTCTTGATGAAATAATGGATTTATTCTATTCTTTAAAATCACCTTATAGAAAAAATGCTATCTTTACCATGAATGATTCCACTGTTAAGGCTATTAGAAAACTTAAGGATGGAAATGGTCAGTATATTGGGCAACCATCTATTACGGCGGGAACACCAGATACTATTTTAAATAGACCAGTAAAAACATCGTCTTATGTACCAACATTAATAGCTAGTGCAAAGCCTATCGCCTTTGGTGATTTTAGTTATTACTGGGTAGCAGATAGACAAGGAAGATCCTTCAAGAGATTAAATGAACTAAACGATATGGAGAGATTAGGCACAGCTATTAATGAAGCACTAAGTGCTGCTATGCCAGAGGCAGCAGAAGAAACTATGGGGGAATAGAAAGCTGCTCTGATCCACAGCCTTGGGATTGGGAGTGGCTTTACTATTTAGGTACAAATTTATTAGGTATGGCGGAAGAGCAGTTTTGGAGCAGCACTCCTAAAAAATTAACTGCTCTTTTTAGCGTTCATAAAAAGGTCAATGGAATTGAGGACAGACAAGACTTTGATTATATAGATAACGTTCTTTTCTAGGTGGGAGGTGAAGTAAAGACATGGCAAAAGATAATAATACCGTAGTTGCAAGGATAGGACTCGATGATAAAGGCTTTCAAGAAGGTGTAACAAAAATTCAAAGAAGCCTAAAGGTAGTTCAAAGTGAGTTTGCAGCGGCGAGCTCTAAGCTTGGTGATTTTGGAAAGTCCACTGAGGGGCTAAAGCTAAAGCAAGATAATCTTAATAAACAAATGGAGCTTCAAAAGCAGAAGGTAGAAGCCCTTAATAAAAGTTACACAGAGAGTGTAGAAAAAAAGGGAGAAGATGCGAAAGCAACAGAAAACCTTAAAATTAAACTTAACTATGCAACTGCAGAACTAAATAATATGGGAAGAGAACTGACGACATTTAATCATGAAATAGAAGTTCAGGGTAGCGGTTGGACTAAGATGGGTAAAACATTTGAAGGCGTCGGAAGTAAGATGAAGAAGGTTGGAGAGGGCTTTTCTAGTGTAGGTAAAAATCTTTCTATGTCTGTAACTGCACCAATACTATCTGCTGGAGCAGGTCTTATAAAACTTGCCACTGATTTTGAGGAAGCAAATAATACAATAAGAATAGGAACTGGTGCAACAGGAGAGTCCCTTACGGGATTAGAAAATGATTTTAAATCCGTTTATACTTCTGTAAATACTAACATAGGTGATGCGAGTCAGGTAATAGCCGATTTGAATACTCGTACGGGACTAAGTGGTAAGTCACTTCAAGATCTATCTGTGCAAATGTTAAGACTTGCAAAAATTACAGGAGAGGATATTAACACACTTATTCCTGCTGCAACTAGAATGTTCCAGGATGCTGGAATTAAAACAGCAGATTATGGTGATGCCTTAGATTATACTTTTAAAGTAAGTCAAAGTACAGGTATTGGCGTTGGAAAGCTTCAACAATTAATGACTGATTTTGGTGGTCCACTTAGACAAATGGGATTTGATTGGCAGACCTCTGCAGCTATGCTTGGTAAGTTTGAAAAGGAAGGTGTTAATACAAGTCTTGTTGTCGGAAGTTTAAGAATTGCACTTGGTAAAATGGCTAAAGAGGGAATTAGCGAACCCAATAAAGCACTGCAAGTGATGGTCGCACGGATCAAGGAAGCAGGAACAGCGGGGGAAGCTAACGCGCTATCTCTTGAAATGTTCGGTGCGAAGGCTGGTCCAGATATGGCGGCAGCTATAAGAGAAGGCAGGTTGAATCTTGATGAAATGTTATCTACCTTAAAAAGCAGTCCTGAAACTATAGAGAAGGCAGCAAAAGAGACAGAAACTATTGGAGATAAATTTATTATACTTAAGAATAAAATGTCTGTGGCACTAGAGCCCTTAGGTACAAAGCTACTTGAAGCAGTAGAAAAAGCAATGCCAGCCATTGAAAGGTTTATCAAAGGGATAACAGGAATAATTGAAAAGTTTAATGCCTTGAGTCCAGCACAACAAGATATGGCCCTGAAGTTTGCATTGATAGCGGCTGCAATTGGCCCGGTGGTGGAACACTGTTTTCTATAGTTGGTTCAATTTCTACAGCACTAGGCGCAGCAGGAGTGCTTCTATATAAAAATTGGGATGTTATTAAACAAAAGGCGGGAGCATTAGGAACTTCAATAGGTGCCAAGTGGAATCAGATAAAAAGTAAAACCTCCGAAACATGGAATGGCGTAAAAGCAGCAATAATGAATCCAATAAATGCAGCAAAGGATGGAGTAAGAAATGCTATAAATTCTATACTTGGATTCTTTCGCGGCTTAAGACTACCAGAGATTAAGATACCTAAAATAAAACTTCCACACTTTAATCTTAAAGGTAAATTTAGTTTGCTTCCACCAAGTGTTCCAAAGCTTGACGTTAACTGGTATGCAAATGGAGGTATTTTTAATAGACCTAGTGTAATTGGTGTTGGCGAGCTGGAACAGAAGCAGTACTTCCAATAGATAGACTGGATGAATTAATGGCTAAAGCCATACAAAAGGTCGGTGGTGCTGGAGCTTCAAGCGGGATAACTCTTAATATAGAAAATTTTATTAATAACACAGAGAAAGACATAGAGCAGCTTGCTTATGAATTGGAATTTTATAGACAGAGAATATCACTCGGAAAGGGGAGAGGGTAATGCTAAGTTTTAATTTTGGTGGGAAAAATAGTTACAGCGATTTTGGAATTGTGATCTCAAAAAGACCTGACATACCATCTCCTAAAAGAAGAGTAAACTATATTGATATTCCAGGCAGAAGCTCAAGTGTTAGATATGATGAGAAGACTTATGGAGACATTACGATTTCAGTTGAATGCGGACTAAAATCAACTGAAAATCTAATGGTAAAGGTAGACGAAATTAAGGGATGGCTCTTTAATACAGGAGAGAGTGAACTAACCTTTAGCTTTCATGAGGATAGAAAATACATTGCTCAGGTGGTAAATTCCATAGATTTTAATCAGGTTTTTAAATATGTTTCCAAGTTTCCAATTGTCTTTAACTGTAGACCCTTTAAGTATGCTCTTCAAAATACATTGATAACACTAACCCAAAGTGGAGAAATTATTAATAATCCCGGAACTATAGAAAGTAGTCCAGTTATCACGATTTATGGCACTGGAGATATAGCTCTTAATATTAATGGTAGGGAAATACAACTATATGGCATAACTAATAAGATAATTATAAACTCTGAAATAATGGATTGTTATGATGATGCAATGAGTAATCTGAACTTTAAGATGGCTGGAGAGTTTCCAAAGTTAGATAAAGGAGAAAATATTTTAAGCTTCACAGGAACAGTAGTTAAAATCGAAGTGCTACCTAATTGGCGGTGACTATGATGATTTGTATATACGATAAAAAGGAAACAGACTTTTCAAGAAACGGCTTAGCGGTTCTTGGGGATTGTACAACCTGTAAGACAACAGAAAAGCTTAATGAAATCTATGAACTTAATCTTTCCTATCCAATGCATGTAAGGAAGGCGTCCTTTTTAATCCCCTTTAATATAATCAAAGCAGATGATCAATTATTTAGAATTTATAGCATTGAAAAGGACAGCAAAGCAAATCTTGTACATGTTAATGCAAGACATATTTTTTATGATTTACTAAATTACTTTATTGAAGATACAACTGTTGAAATTAAAACCTGTAAAGAGGCAATGGAAATTGTTATTGCAGAGCTTGGGGTTAATGGAGCTTATACAGTAGATAGTGATATCGTAGAACAATCAACTCAGTATTTTATACGTAAGAACGTTGCTGAGGCGATGTTTACGATTGTAAATAGATGGCGTGGAGAGCTCATCCGAGATAACTTTAATATACAGATTAAAGTTCCACAAGAGAATAACAGTGGAGTTTTGGTGCAATACGGAAAAAATATTATAGGAATCAAAGAAAAAACTAATACCGATGATATTTTAACAGGAATTTATCCTGTGGGTGCAAATAGCATAACACTTCCAGAGAAATATTTAATGAACCCACTTTGGGAGGGAGAGGAATATCCTAACTTTGCACTTGTAAAAAAGGTGGAATTTAAAGACGCGGAAACTGAAGAAGAACTAAGAATTGAAGGACAAAACTACCTTGATGAACACGCTGGATTTGATGTGAACTATCAAATAGATTTTATTCAGTTAGAGCAAACAAAAGAGTACGAAGATTACAAAGCTTTGCTAACGGTTAAAGTGGGAGATAACGTTACGGTTAGACATGGTTTATTAGGAATTGATATTAAAATCAAGGTTATTTCCATAGAAAAAGATCTATTAAGTGCTCAAAATACAAAAGTAGAACTAGGGAAAGCTCTTTATACTATTGATCAGTATATCGAAGAAGTACACAAAAATTCAGAAAGTGCAGCAGAAAACACCGCTAAATATGTAGATGATACTACTCTGGATCTGCAAAATCAACTGGACCAGATAGGGATTTCTTACTCTGTAGTTAAGAGTCTATCTATTGTGGATGGAATCATTAACGTTACTTATGAAGTGGAGAAAGACTCCATTACACAGTACAGTGCAGACTATAGCTATGTCGTGGATACTAGCGGAAAAATTACAAGCATTGAATTAGGAAATATCACTTCAAAGCTCCTTCTAAAAGAAGTATCCACACTGACAGTGAATGTAACGGATTTTAATATTGCATATGTGGATGGAACTACTGCAAATTACAACTATACCACAGATAGCAGTGGCATGATTACTGGAATTAGTAAGGTGTGAGGGGGATAGAGGATGAGCTACGATAAAAATTTTAATAACACTTTAGCAATATGGACAGCTTTTGGAGGCAGGGGTAAACTTTTACTTTCTATCCCTACATTAGGCTTACAAAAGCTTTATTATAATAATTTTGGCTACACTAAATACTTAAGTGAAACTCAAATTAATGTCTATGATAATGGGAATGCACAGATTGCAGTGTATAATGCAAAGACGCCTTATATATCTTATTTCAATAAAGTCACAGGCCAGTGGACAGTTTTAAGCTGTCCATGGTGGGGCTATGGTATACCGGAAATCCTCTGGGCTGGGGATGGAGTATTTTTAGCGAAGATTACTGGTATGGCAAATATTATTTCCTCTTTTGACGGGAAGACTTGGTATAATTCAGGCCATTGCGAAGGAGCCAAAAATGCAATGACTTGTGGAGTTTATAATATCACAAGTAGCTGTGGAATCGTTAGCTTTTGGTACACTACAACCCCTTTATACTATAACAACGCTTCACTGACAGCAAATGTTGTATGGCCATTATTAGGCGCGGATGGAGTATCGGTTCCGTTTTTTAAATATCTAACAGCCCATAAGGAACTTTTTGTAGGTATTGTAGGTGGTGAGGCAAAGATTGCTGCGGCAAGTTCAGCAAGCCCTGGTGCTTGGACGACCACTATACCAGATGATTTAAATGGTACGCGTTTTATGTTCATTAGGTCAGTGCATGATAAACTCTTTGTGATGAAATGGAGATATGTTAGTAATACATATCAAGTGACACTTTGTGTTATGAATGATAGTGCTACTCAGATTACAGAAACCAACCTTTCTCATACAGGGTATTTGGCTAGTAATTATATACCAAACACCCAAAACATTATATGGCTGGAGACTTGGGGGAAATATGTCCTGTTTAGTGAAGGTAAGCTATATGTTGTTGATTTACACTTTATCTTATCCTAAGTTTTACGAATTAATTTATCCAGTTAAATCATGAATTTGCACATATATTTATCTGACTTACATAATAATTTAACCAAAATTTACACTTTATCTGA
>JBLHPD010000099.1:0-17171 GCA_047624165.1 Clostridium sp.
TATTTAAATTGAATTAATATTACAGCTTAGATGATGATGAATTATTTTCTTCATCGGTAAGTGAATACAAATAATATGAATGCAAAAGGGATCTGCTTAAAACATTAGCAATTTCCATTACTAAACTTAATCTTATGTTTCTATTAGTGAAAAGTTCACTGTCATCACTTGAATCTACTATACCTATTAATGAAACATTGCCTACCTTAGGTAGTGTTTTTCCTACACCTTTGCCTGGATGAATCGGATAATTTCTAGCTTGGATTTCGCCAATATTTGAAACATCGCCTAAACATGCATCTACACCTATTATAGTACAATTTGGGTGCAAAGCATTTATTTCAGATAATTTACTATCGATGTTCAAAGCGTGAATTGGATTATCTATGGTTCCATATACAGGTAATGGAAAGGAGCTATCTTTTAAAAATGTGCCAACTAAAGGGCCTAGACAATCACCTATACATCTATCGGTGCCTATGCAAACAACTAAAGTATTTTTGTCAATATAGTCTTTTAGAAAATTAGAAATTGTATAGTATGCTAAAGAATCTTTATAATGGGTTTTAGCTTTACTCAAGAAATATACCTCCTTGTATTACGCTTAGAAAAAATAATTATAAATTATTTTCCTATGAATAATTTATATGAATAAATTCTGTGTATTATTATGATAAAAGAATAAAAAAATGATTAGTTGGCAAATAATCTATATATATATTAATCTGTTGAGGTGATTTTTTATGAAAAGAATTTATTCATTATTCATTATTATATTTTCTACCGTTGCAAGTGTGACTACTATGGTGTCGTGCGATTATTCAAATAACTTAAAACAAGTGGCCCAGTATAAAAAAGGGTACGTACCCAATATATCTATTGCTAATGATACTAGAGATAAAGAAGTGAAAAAAAATGAAGAAGAAACTTTAAATACTAAAGATGATTTAGAGGGCACTGAATTATTTCAGAAAAAATTAAGTGCCGATTATAAAAGCGAAGATAATAAAAATAGTGATAGTTTTTATGGAGATATAGGAGAGAATGATAAAAGTGAAAATAGTCTAGAAAGTTATTATAATTACATAGAAAATGAACAATCAGTATTTAAGGTATCAACAGGGAAAATACAAGAGAATCTAACTACTTCTGATAAAATAAAGTTACTATATATGAGTATGCAACTTGGAAGAGAGGATTATAAAAAGGTGGAGGAATATTTATATGCAGTGGATGCTGAGGAGGGTGTTCTTAATGCGCTTAAACTATTAAAAGAAGATTTATCAAAAAAAGAATATGAAAAAGTACGGAAAATTGCAGGAAGGTTTATAGATATGGATGCTGCAGAAAGTCTAGACTAGTTAGGAACATGAAAATAAGTTATATTGATGCTTAATACTGAGTAATTATGCGGATAATATAGTAATGTAGAGAAGAAGTCGTTTATTGAAAAAAAATTAACTTGAAATTATTTAATTAAGGTTGTATAATAATTCTTGTTGACGCGATAAAAATATAATATGCTGGCATGGCTCAACGGTAGAGCAGCTGACTTGTAATCAGCAGGTTGTAGGTTCAATTCCTATTGCCAGCTCCATATTGGAGGAGTTCCCGAGTGGCCAAAGGGGGCAGACTGTAAATCTGTTACGTAATGTTTCGATGGTTCGAATCCATCCTCCTCCACCATTTATCAAAGTACTTCATAAATCATGGGAGCATAGCTCAGCTGGGAGAGCATCTGCCTTACAAGCAGAGGGTCACAGGTTCGAACCCTGTTGTTCCCACCAAGAACAATTTTAAAAGTTTCATAGGCTAGTTCATATTTTTATACTGATATACCTTAATAAAAGGTTGTTAGCTATATTATGGAGGAGTTCCCGAGTGGCCAAAGGGGGCAGACTGTAAATCTGTTACGTAATGTTTCGATGGTTCGAATCCATCCTCCTCCACCATTTATCATAGTACTTTATAAATCATGGGAGCATAGCTCAGCTGGGAGAGCATCTGCCTTACAAGCAGAGGGTCACAGGTTCGAACCCTGTTGTTCCCACCACGACAAGATTTTAAAAAGAATATATGCTGGCATGGCTCAACGGTAGAGCAGCTGACTTGTAATCAGCAGGTTGTAGGTTCAATTCCTATTGCCAGCTCCATATGGAGGAGTTCCCGAGTGGCCAAAGGGGGCAGACTGTAAATCTGTTACGTAATGTTTCGATGGTTCGAATCCATCCTCCTCCACCAAAAGACATCTGTAGATGTCTTTTTTATTGGGTTGATATTTTAAGGCGTATAGGCTCTGTTGACACTACAAAATTTACATGGTATTATGAATAAAACTTAATAGTGATAACTCTTATCAAGAGAGGTGGAGGGGAAAAGGCCCTATGAAACCCGGCAACCGGTGCAATGCACCATGGTGCCAATTCCTGCAGGTATATTATGCAAGATAAGAAGGATGGTTAAAACACCTCTTCTTATATTTGGAAGAGGTTTTATTTTTATTAAAGAGAATTTTTGAGCATTGGAGAGGAGAATTATAATGAAAAAATTATTTACATCAGAATCAGTTACAGAAGGACATCCAGATAAAATGTGTGACCAAATTTCAGATGCTATACTTGATGCAATTTTAGAACAAGATCCTTATGCTAGAGTTGCTTGTGAAACAGCAGTTACTACAGGAATGGTTTTAGTTATGGGAGAGATAACAACTAATTGTTATGTAGACTTTCCTAAAGTTGTTAGAAGTACTATAGAAGGTATAGGATATACTAGAGCAAAATATGGGTTTGATGCTAGCACATGTGCAGTAATTACGTCTATTGATGAACAATCATCAGATATAGCTATGGGAGTTAACGAGGCATTAGAATCTAAGACAGGTCAGCAGGCTGAGATGGATTCAATAGGTGCTGGAGACCAAGGCATGATGTTTGGTTTTGCTACTAATGAGACGCCGGAATATATGCCACTACCAATTTCTATGGCTCATAGATTATCAAGAAGATTAAGTGAAGTAAGAAAGAATGGTACGCTGAACTACTTAAGACCAGACGGAAAGACTCAAGTTACTGTAGAGTATGAAGATAATAAACCAGTAAGAATAGATACTATTGTTATTTCAACTCAACATGGAGAGGAAGCGACCCATGATCAAATCGAAAAAGATTTAATTCAATATGTAATAAAGCCAATAGTTCCAAGGGAATTGTTAGATGAAAATACTAAATATTATATAAATCCTACAGGTAGATTTGTAATTGGAGGACCGCAAGGAGATTCTGGTTTAACAGGAAGAAAAATAATAGTAGATACTTATGGTGGATACGCAAGGCATGGCGGTGGAGCATTCTCTGGAAAAGATTCAACAAAAGTTGATAGATCTGCGGCGTATGCTGCAAGATGGGTTGCTAAAAACTTAGTAGCTGCAGGAGTTTCAGATAAATTAGAAATTGCGGTAGCGTATGCTATAGGCGTAGCTAAACCTGTATCTATAGAAGTTGAAACTTTTGGGACAGGAAAAATTGCAGATGATAAAATTGTTGAAATAATCGGAAAAGTATTTGATTTAAGACCAGCTGTTATAATAAGAGAATTAGACTTAAGAAAGCCTATTTACAAACAAACAGCAGCTTATGGGCATTTTGGAAGAACTGATTTAGATCTTTCATGGGAAAGATTAAATAAGGTTGAAGAAATAAAAAAATATTTATAATAAAAAGGGGGATAACAATTACTAATTGTTATCCCCCTTTTGCAAAGGTAATTATTGAAACAAATCAATCATAGAAATATCTAGTTTTTATTTATTCTATTGATTATTAATTGGCATTTTGATAAAACTTAAGATAGGGGTATACTAAAAGTAAAAAACTCAAAATACATATGATATAATACTGATAATTATAATAATATTAAATAGGGGAGATTTTATGCCAGAAATACAAGGAACAATTGAAGATATAGTATTTCATAATGAAGAAAATGGGTATATAATTGCTCATTTGAATGATAATAAAGAAAAAGTAACAGTAGTAGGCATTGTGCCGTACATAGGTGAAGGTCAGAATTTAAAATTAACTGGAGACTGGGTAAATCATCCCCAATTTGGAAAGCAATTCAAAATAATACACTGTGATGAGATTATACCTAGCTCGCTTATAGGAATAGAAAAATATTTATCTTCAGGAGTTATTCAAGGAATTGGACCTGTAACCGCTAAAAAAATTGTACAGCGTTTTGGTGAAGATACTATGAATATATTAGACAATGAAATAGAAAGATTAAAAGAAATTGATGGTGTAGGACAAAAAAAGATTCAATTAATTTTTGAATCGTATTCTAAGCAACGAGAAGTTAAAAATATAATGATATTCCTTCAAACGTATGGAGTAACACCCAGTCAATGTGTAAAAATTTATAAAAAATATGGAGCGGATTCTATAAAGGTAGTACGAGATAATCCTTATGTCTTAACTGAAACCATAGCGGGTGTGGGATTTAAAATTGCTGATAAGATAGCGCGAAGTTTAGGAATAGATAAAGATTCTCCTTTTAGAATACAAAGTGGAATTAATTATGTGGTTAATGAATTTTGTGCTATGGGAAATACTTATATGCCACTAGAAAAATTACATAAGGAAGCTAAAAGTATACTTGGTGTTACTGATGATGAAATCGAGAAAAATATTTATGATAATGTGTTACAAGGAAAACTTAAAGTAGAGAATATCGATGAAGAAGACTGTGTTTTCACTATGCCCTTCTATTATTGCGAATTAGGTATTACTAAAAAAATTATAACATTATCAATAGAAAAATATGATGAATTAGAAATAGATATAGAAGAGAAGATTATAAGCTTTGAAAAACAGAAAAGTATACAATTTGCAACATCTCAAAAAACCGCTATTTGTGGAGCTATGGAAAATAGTATTGAGGTTATAACAGGAGGGCCAGGTACTGGGAAAACTACTATAATTAATTGTATTATAGAGGTGTTTGAAGAAGCTGGGATGAAAGTATATATGGCTGCCCCTACAGGACGTGCAGCTAAAAGAATGACAGAAGCTACTGGGCGTGAAGCAAAGACTATACATAGGTTATTAGAGCTTGGAGTGGGCGGTGACGATGGGTCACAGTTTTTCAAAAGTGAAGAATCACCTTTAGATTGTGATGTGCTAATCGTTGATGAGGCGTCCATGATAGATATAATGCTTATGAATAGTTTATTAAAAGCAATTGCCATAGGGACGAGGCTTATAATAGTTGGTGATGTTGACCAATTGCCATCTGTCGGACCAGGGAATGTACTAAGAGATATAATAGACAGTAAGTGTGTTAAGGTAGTTAAGCTTAAGGAGATTTTTAGGCAAGCTAGGGAAAGCATGATTATTGTAAATGCCCATAAAATTAATAGTGGAGAGATGCCTATCCTAAATAAGAGGGACAAAGATTTTTATTTTATTGAAAATAATGAGCCGGAAAAAATATTAGATAGTATCATTACCTTAATCAATACTAGATTACCAAATTTTAATAAACAATGGGATAAGATGAAAAATATTCAAATATTATCGCCTATGAGAAAAGGAATACTCGGCATAGAAAACTTAAATGAAAAACTTCAGGCGATATTAAATCCTAAATTAAAAGATAAAAGGGAAAAGGAATATAGGAATACTATTTTTAGGGTTGGGGATAAGGTGATGCAAATAAAAAATAATTACACAATGAAGTGGCATAAAATGAGCGCAAGGGGCGAAGATGGTGCTGGAATTTTTAACGGTGACGTGGGATATGTAGAAGATATTGATGAAGATAATGAGAATGTTATTGTTATTTTTGATGATGATAAGCGTGTAGAATATGAAGGAGTAAATTTAGATGAATTAACGCTAGCATATGCTATCACAATACACAAAAGTCAAGGTAGCGAGTTTGAAGTTGTAATTATGCCTATGTTTATGGGGCCACCACTTTTAATGAACAGAAATCTGCTTTATACAGGGATAACTAGAGCAAAAAATATGGTTGTTTTAGTGGGAACAATAAAAGCTATTAGTTTTATGAAGGATAATAATAGGAGTTTCGAGAGGTATTCAGCACTAGGCTGGAGAATAAGACAAATAGTAGATGTAAATATTAATAATGATGAAAATTAGATTAATTAAACTAAAACAAATCTTTAATGACATTTCAGAAGGCATAATATTACAGCACTACAGGTGCTGATCTAACTGTAAAGGAGAATTTGCATGGTTTTCTACTCAAAATTAAGCCTTAGTAAGGAAAAAGATGAAATCAGCAAAGAAATTTTAAGACGTTCTTTAAATGGTAAAAAAAGAATTGATGTTCTATCTGTATTTTACAATTCTTCTGATCTATTTTTAGAAACTATAATTGCATATGCTAATGATAAGAAAAAAATATTGTATATAACTAATGAAAGTCAGCATAGTGTTGACATAATTCACTTTGTAAATAAATTTAGTAATTTAGGTGAATATGTATGTTCTCCTGAAACAAATTATAGCAGTGAAAATGAGTGTTTACATATATGTAATCATGAAAATGCATTAAAACTCGAAAAAAAATTTGATTTAGTTATTTATAATGATATTAGAAGTTTCCCTAAATACAATAAACAACAAATAAAAGAAATATTATCAAAGACCTCTAAAGTAGCGGGCGCTGCTATAGCTTATTCTGTAGAAAGTGTTTTAAGTGATGGAGCTCAAATTATCTTTCCGTTTAAAAATAATAAAATGCCAATTATAGAGCCTAGAATTATAACTACAAGAATAAATCTTAATATTGATATACCTTTGGTGGTTTATGAATACTTAAATTGGTCAATTATATCTAATAGAAAGGTAATAATTTTTACCCCGGATGCGGAAAAAGCAACATCGGTATTTGAGTATCTAAGTAATTTCAAAGAAAAGTTAAGTAAAAATATATTTTTGTTTATTAGTAGTAAAAGCGATATGGATATTCCAATAAAGTTTATGAATAAAGATAAGGGAATAATAGTAACTAATGACTTTGAAGAAAGCTACCTAGAATTCCATGCGGTTGATGTTATAGTTTACTTTGCTGACAATATTAAATTTAATCATAAACAGCTATTATATTTATCAAGTAAGGTTGGAAGATATGAAAATATACAAAGGGGAGAGGCTATATTTTTAGCTAATGTTGAAACAATGGAAATGGATAAGGCTAAAAATATAGCTAGAAAATTTAATATGAAAGCGTGGGAGAGAGGATTATTAAATATATAAAAAACATACTTTATTGTTTAATGGGGATTTTATACTCTGGTGATGAGAAATGCGTAATTTGTAATGAATATAGCGAAGAAAGCGAAGCACTATGCACTAAATGCAGGAAAGAAATGAAGCACTCCGATGAAAGTTTTTATATAGGCCATGATGAAGAAAAATATCTTACTAGGTCAGTGTTTTATTATTCTAATATAGTAAAAGAGTTAATTATTAGGCTAAAATATAAAAGTGATTTTATATGTGGAGAAATTTTAGCTAAATACATGTTAGAACTTGTAAAAAAAAATAAATTACAGTTTGACTTAATAGCTTATGTACCTATGACCAAAAAAGCCCTAAAAAATAGAGGGTATAACCAAAGTGAGTTTTTAGCGAATTACTTATCGCGGTTTTTAAATATACCCGTAATCTGTAATTTAATAAAAATCGAGGATACTAAAGATCAAATAGGTTTAAGTGGTGAAGAACGATGGGATAATATGGATAAGTGTTTTGATGTTAAAGAAAATAAGTTTATAAAAAATAAAAAAATTTTACTTGTTGATGATGTTATAACCACTGGGGCTACGGCATTTTATTGTGCACATAAGCTAAAAGAAAGTGGAGAAAATTATGTTTACGTATTGACTATAGCCAAAAGTAATGTATAATACTTAGTGTAGTAAGTTAGGTTTGTGGTTGAAAGTCGATGCCAGTCGCAGGCGAAACGATCCACGTAAGTTAAACAAAGTTTAGTGAGCATGGTGCGGCTTAGAGGTTAGTCCTGCCGCCTTAGCGGGCGAGAGTGTAAGTAGTGAGAAGGTAATTCTGGGTAGCAAAAGCTCCAGCAGGCGAGTGTGGGGTCAAAGACCAGGTCAACTAACTTAGTATATAAAAACTCCTAATATTATATTAGGAGTTTTTATTTTTTTATCTCATAAATGTATAATAAAAGAAGATTACAAATAATTAACAATATGTGCAAGTAAATAGGGTAATAATAAGGAATATTAAGTAAACACACATTAAATTGTATTAATATTATGTGAATTCTGATTTTATGGTTGCTATTTAGTGCTAAAAGTAATAATATAGAAATACAACTATATATTATGCGTATCAATAAAGCAGTATGTAGATATTAGAGAGGGGCTGGGAGTATGAAAGTCAAAGTAATAGGAAAAAATATTGAGATAACGGAAGCCTTGAAAAATATTATAGAAAAGAAAATATCTAGATTAGATAAGTATTTTAGTCCAGATGTACAAGGTCAGGCAACTTTGGGAGTCCAAAAAAATAGACATACTATTGAAGTTACAATTCCTTTTAATGGAGTTATTTTAAGAGCAGAAGAGCAAAATGATGATATGTATGTGTCTATAGATAGTGTTGCCGATAAATTAGAAAGACAAATTAGAAAACATAAAACAAAATTAGAAAAAAGAAATCATGGAAATTCTCTTAAATTCCAAGGAATACCACAATATGATAATAGTGAAGAAGAAAATAAAGATCCTAAGATAGTAAAGACAAAGAAATTTTCATTTAAACCGATGTCAGCAGATGAAGCAGTTCTTCAAATGGAGTTAGTTGGTCATAGTTTTTTTGTATATACGAGTGCTGATACTTCAGAGGTAAACGTAGTATATAAAAGAAAAGATGGGAATTACGGTTTGATAGAATCACAGTTTTAAAATATATTAATTTAAAGGATTAAAGTAAATGTATTTACTTTAATCCTTTCTTAATTTTAAAAAATATGATAGTTTTTCGAAATCACTTATTACGAGATCAGCATCATTCGGAGACTTAAGATAATCATCTAAGGTGGTCCTGTTATTTAGAGTTAGAATAAGGGTGCAACCCATCCTTTGATATTGCATATAATCATCGCGAAGAATATCTGTAAAGAGTATGGTGTGTTTAGGGGAAATATTAAGTTGCTTGAATAAGAGAGCAGAATTATATATGGGAGATCGGTCAGGCATAATTAATCTGTCTCTATGAGTAGTTGCTATTTCTCGTAAATTACATGCTTTAAAGCAATTATTACAGTTTAAGGACCTATTATAAACACATAAATTAGAAGAAATAACTATTGGGATTTTATAGTTTCTTATGAAATCTAAATTTTCAGTGGTTATATTTGTAGTTGATATCAAGATCAAACTTGGATTTATATGTTTGATCGGTATATTTAAAGAAAAAAAGTCATTAAAATCTAAGGAATTAGTAATGGGGTAAATTGAAAAGTTTTTGTAGAGGTCTTTACAATACTTTAGCAAAAGGTAAGTAGGGGTAATTATATTGTTAAAATTTGCAGTTATACCATGATAAGATAACAACTCAAAAATTGTTTTTCTACTTATAGAACAATTATGAGAAAAGAAATAGCAAATGTTTGGGGAGTAATTATTTATAAATGTTTTTAAGCTTTTATCAATGGTTTTTTTTATAAAAACTATTTCTTCAAGGTAAAAGATAAAGAAAGGTGAATCGGTAAACAAGAACATCACTCCCTATTTTATATTTTAATATTATTATACATAAAACTTGTATTCTACACAATATGACAAGGGATAATTGTTCATAATTAAGTAACAAAGTTTATAAATCATATAAGTTGAATAGCAACAAATTAAGTGGTATAATTAAAATTGTGTATTTTAGAAGTTATTAAATTGTGTATTTAGGAATTATTAAATTGTGTATTTAGGAGTTATTAAATTATATATTATTTTATATTTAGAATTATTAAAATGAATTGTGAGGATGAATTGTATGAAACTTTTTGAAAAGTTATTTGGTAGTTATAGTGATAGAGAAATAAAAAAAATAATTTCGACAGTAGATCAGATAGAGGAATTAGATAAAAAAATGACTAGCTTAAGTGATGAAGAACTTAAAGCAAAAACAGAAGAATTTAAAACTAGGTTAAATAAGGGAGAGACTTTGGATGATATATTACCTGAAGCCTTTGCAGTTGTTAGAGAAGCTTCGTGGAGAGTTCTTGACATGAAGCATTTTAGAGTGCAATTAATTGGTGGTATAATACTGCACCAAGGAAGAATAACTGAAATGAAAACTGGTGAAGGAAAGACACTAGTGGCTACACTTCCATCATATTTGAACTCATTAACAGAAAAGGGAGTTCACATAATTACAGTTAATGACTATCTTGCAAAAAGAGATAGAGATGAGATGGGAAGAATACATGAGTTCTTAGGTGTTTCAGTAGGGGTAATTATTCATGATATAGACCAGAATCAAAGAAAAGAGGCCTATAATTCAGACATAACATACGGAACAAATAATGAATTTGGTTTCGATTATTTAAGGGACAATATGGTTGTCAGTAAAGAAGAAAAAGTTCAAAGAGAGTTAAACTTTGTAATCGTGGATGAGGTTGACTCTATATTAATAGATGAGGCAAGAACACCACTTATAATATCTGGAGAAGGAGATAAATCTACAGATTTTTATAAAGTAGCAGATTATTTTGTAAAAGGGCTAGTTAAAGAAGAAGATTACACTATAGATGAAAAAGCTAGTGCTGTTATAATGTCTGATGCTGGTATAGATAAAGCAGAAAAATATTTCCACGTAGATAATTATGCTGATGCAGCAAATATGGCCGTGCAGCACCATGTAGTTCAAGCTTTAAAAGCAAATTGCATAATGAAAAAAGATAAAGATTACATGGATAAAGATGGAGAAGTTATTATTGTAGATGAGTTCACTGGAAGACTTATGGAAGGCAGAAGATATAGTGATGGGCTACACCAAGCTATTGAAGCAAAAGAGGGAGTAAAAATTGAAAAAGAGTCAAAAACTCTAGCAACTATTACATTCCAAAATTATTTTAGAATGTATAATAAGTTAGCGGGGATGACTGGTACAGCACTTACAGAAGATGAGGAATTTAGAGAAATATATGGACTAGATGTAATAGTAATACCGACTAATATGCCACTCGCAAGACTTGATAATGCAGATTTAGTTTATAAAACTGTTAAGGGGAAATATAAAGCTATAATAGATGAAATAGTTGAAACCTATAAGACTAAGCAACCGATTCTTGTAGGTACTGTTAGCATAGAAAAATCGGAATTATTATCTGAGATGCTTAAAAGAAGAGGAGTTCCCCATCAAGTACTTAATGCTAAATACCATGAAAGAGAAGCAGATATAGTATCTCATGCAGGATCACTTGGTATGGTTACTATAGCAACTAATATGGCGGGTCGTGGTACAGATATCAAGCTTGAAGAAGGTGTTGTTGAAACTGGAGGACTTAAGATAATTGGAACTGAAAGACATGAGTCTAGGCGTATTGATAATCAGCTTAGAGGCCGTGCTGGTCGTCAGGGTGATGCGGGAAGCACAAGATTTTATATATCACTAGAAGATGACTTAATGAGAATATTTGGTTCTGAAAGGCTTCAAGGTGTTGTAGAAAAATTGGGGTTAACTGATGAGGATGCGATTGAAAGTAAGATGGTAAGTGGAGCTATAGAAAGTGCTCAAAAGAAAGTTGAAGGAAATAACTTTGATATAAGAAAAAATGTTGTTCAATATGATGATGTAATGAACCAACAGAGAGAAATAATTTATAGACAAAGAACGGATGTTCTTCAAGGAGAAAATATAAAGGTCCAAATTGAAGAAATGATAAAAGATGTTGTTTTCACCGCGGTTGCGTCTCATATTAGTGATGATGAAGAAAAATTTGATGAAGAATTAGTAAAACTTATAAATTATCTTGAAGAAATATATATTCCAAAGGGTTCTGTTTCAGTAGAAGAATTAGAAAAAATAGCTACTGACGAAATTAAAGATGCTCTTTTAGATTTAGCTCAAAAGATGTATGCGGAGAAGGAAGAACAATTTGGTGAGGAACAAATGAGAGAAGTTGAAAAAGTTATTCTTCTAAGGGTTGTAGATAGTAAATGGATGGATCATATTGATGATATGGAACATTTAAAACAGGGTATTGGACTTAGAGCTTATAAACAACAGGATCCATCACAAGCGTACCAAATGGAAGGTAGCGATATGTTTGCTGAAATGATTGATAACATAAAGACAGAAGCTATTAAATACTTATTTCATGTGCAAATAGAAAAAGCACCTGAAAGAGAAATGGTTGCCAAGATTACATCAACAAATCATGATGATTCCATTAAAAAAGAGCCAAATAAAAAAGAATCTAAACCAGGAAGAAATGATGAATGTTCTTGTGGTTCAGGTAAAAAATATAAAAACTGCTGCGGCAGAGGATAATATAGTTTATAATTCTGAGTTGTAAACTATAAAAGAGGCACGTAATTAATTCTTGCGTGCCTCTTTTTAAATATAATGAAAGAGGTGTAGCAATTGATAATACAAATTGAAGAAATAATAAGTGAAATAAATGTATTAAAAAGTAACGTAGAAGAAATCAAGGTTTCTCTTTGACGTAACATCTATGGAAAAACAATTAAAAGAGTTAGAGTTTAAAATGCAGGAGACTAATTTTTGGGATGATATATTAGTTGCACAAGAAGTGACGACGCAAGCTAAGGGAATTAAAGATAGAATTGATAGATTTAATTTAGTAGTTAGTAAGATAGAAGATTTAGAAGTACTTGTTGAACTAAGTGAAGAGGAAGAAGATGATTCCTCTATAGCAGAAATAAAATGTGAACTAAAAGATTTAGCATATGACACTGATAGGTTTAGGATAGAAATTTTACTAGCTGGAAAATATGATAAAAATAATGCAATCTTAACTCTTCACACTGGGGCAGGTGGAAATGACGCTCAGGATTGGACAGAAATGCTTTATAGAATGTACTCAAGATGGTGTGAAAAAAAGGGGTATAAGATTGAAGTTTTAGATTATCAGCCATCCGATGAGGCAGGTATTAAAGCAGTTACATTAAAAATAACTGGTGAGTTTGCCTATGGATACTTAAAGGCTGAAAAGGGAGTACATCGATTAGTAAGAATATCACCATATAATGCAAATGGTAAGAGACAAACTTCTTTTGCTTCATGTGAAGTGCTTCCAGAACTTACTGAAAGCCAAGATATTGATATAAGGCCAGATGACCTCAGAATAGACACGTATAGGTCAGGTGGGGCAGGAGGTCAACATGTAAATAAAACTGACTCAGCAGTAAGAATTACTCATATACCTACAGGCATTGTAGTTCAGTGTCAAAATGAGCGAAGTCAGCATAGCAATAAACAAACTGCAATGAAGATGCTTATGGCAAAACTTTTAGATTTAAAGGAAAGAGCTAAAAAGGATAGAATCGAAGACTTGACTGGGGATTTAAAAGATAATGGCTGGGGAAGTCAAATTAGATCATATGTATTTCATCCATATAATTTGGTTAAAGACCATAGGACTAATACGGAAATGGGCAATGTAGATGCAGTTATGGATGGGGATATTGATATTTTCATTGAGGAGTACCTTAGGCAGATTAATAAATAGCGTTAAAGACATTTAAAAATTTTTTTTAGGATAATAGTACGATTTTATTAAAAAAGGGATGTCTCAAAATAGAAATTAATTTCTATTTTGAGACATCCCTTTTTTAATTGATAAATGATGAATACTTTGAAATAAAAATTATTTATTGTAATATTTAAAAAATTGTGATAATATTCATATAGTACAAAAGTATTTTTAAGTAAAGAATTATCAAAAATTAGGGGGAGATTTATGGAAAACTTTATCAATAATTTAAGTAGTCTTATTTGGAGTCCAGCACTTATTTATTTATGTCTTGGTACAGGTATTTATTTTTCAGTTAGAACCCGATTTCTTCAATTACGACATATTAAACACATGGTTAAGTACTTGTTTAAAGGTGGAGACTCAGAGCAAGGAGTATCTTCCTTCCAAGCCTTTGCAATGTCAGTTGCTGGCCGTGTTGGGACAGGCAATATAGCAGGTGTTGCTACTGCTATAGCAATGGGTGGTCCTGGTGCACTTTTCTGGATGTGGGCAATTGCATTCCTAGGTGCGGGTTCATCATTTATAGAATGTTCACTTGGTCAAGTTTACAAAGAGGAAATTAATGGTGAGTATCGTGGAGGCCCAGCTTACTATATTGAAAAAGCGATGGGACAAAAATGGTATGCAATTATATTTGCAGTTGCAACTATAATTGGTTTGGGCTTGTTTGCTGGAGGCGTTCAATCAAACAGTATTGCAGCTGGTATCGATAATGCATTTGGTGTTGCTCCTTGGATAACAGGAGTAGTGTTGGTAGTACTACTTGCTTTTATTGTATTCGGTGGTACAAAGAGACTTGGAAAAACTGCTGAAATTATAGTTCCTTTTATGGCAATGGCTTATATTTTAGTAGCATTAATAGTACTTGTAGTTAATGCTTCTGAAATTCCTGCTATGTTTGGATTAATAATGAGAAGTGCCTTTGGTGCTGAACAAGCATTTGCAGGTATCTTAGGACTCGCAGTTCAATGGGGAGTTAAAAGAGGAATTTACTCAAATGAAGCTGGACAAGGAACAGGACCACAGTCATCTGCGGCTGCCGAAGTATCCCACCCAGCTGTACAAGGTTTAGTTCAAGCTTTTGCAGTTTACTTTGATACATTATTTGTATGTTCTGCAACTGGATTTATGATTTTAGTAACAGGCCAATACAATGTATTTAATGAAGCTGGTGGATTTATAGTATCACATATACCAACTGTTGAAATAGGACCTGGATATACTCAAGCCGCAGTTGGAACTGTAATGGGAAGTTTCGGTGGAGGTTTTGTTGCCATCGCATTGTTCTTCTTTGCATTCACAACACTGATGGCATACTACTATATAGCAGAAACAAATCTTACTTATTTATTTAGGAATTCTAAAAATAGCAAGGGTATTATTAATGCACTCAGAGTTGGTATCCTTGCTTCTACTTTTTATGGTTCCGTTAAAACTGCAGCAACTGCTTGGGCACTTGGTGATATTGCTGTTGGTACCATGGCATGGCTTAACGTTATTGCCATACTAATCCTTGGAAACATTGGACTTAAAGTTTTAAAAGATTACGAAGCTCAATTGAAAGAGGGAAAAACTATGGATACATTTACATTTGATCCTAAAAAGTTAGGAATTAAAAATGCCGATCTATGGTATACAATTAATGATAGACGAGCTAAGAGAGCAAAAGAAAAAGAAACAATTAAATAAAAAATATATTTCTAAATAAAAAAGCAGAAGAACCAATTAATCTATTCTTCTGCTTTTTTATTTGCATATTTTTATAAGTTATCTCTGTTTAGTGGCATGCTCATACATCTTGGACCGCCTCGTCCTCTTGATAGCTCAGCGCTTGGCATTGTGAGCACTGTTATGCCCTTTTTAGATAGAATTTCATTTGTAACATAATTTCTTTCATAAGTTATAACTTTTCCTGGTGCAATAGCGAGAGTATTTGATCCATCATTCCATTGTTCTCTTGCAGCTACTATAGAGTCGCCACCACCGCATCTTATTAATTCAACTGAAGGTACGCCTAATGCTGATTTTAATATATTTTGCAATATATCTTTTTCATGTTTAATATTTAATTTTCCGTTAGCGCCTTTTGTAATTTCAAAGACATTAAGAGGTCCTTCTATAGCAGGGTGTATTGTAAATTTATCGTAATCAACCATAGTAAATACAGTATCAAGATGCATAAATGCTCTGCAGGCTGGAATCTCCAATACTAATACTTTTTTGAAAGAAACATGTTTTTCAAATAAATTCCTTGCTACCACTTCTATAGCCTCAGGTGAAGTCCTTTGACTACATCCTATTGCAAGAGTTGTGGCAGATAATATAAGCTCGTCTCCGCCTTCAATATTATTAGGAAGGTTTCTATCATACCAAAGTGGAACTTCATATTTTTTAAAGGAGCTATGGTATTCATGGATAAATTTAAGGAACATAGTTTCCCGCCTTCTTGCTTCAGTTTGCATGGTATTTATAGTAATACCATTTCCAATTGAAGCACCTGGATCGCGAGTAAAGTAAAGATTTGGCATAGGATCTAAGTAAAAAGGGTACTGGTTTCCTATTAACCCTCTTAGAGAATGTATTTCTCTAACTTCTATATCATTTTTTCTAACTCCGGCCATAAGTATATCAATCATTTCGCTTGTAGGTTTCGCCATTAAATAAGAATAAAGCGATTCATATATCTCTTTATTACTAATGTGACTTTCTTTCAAAAATTGTTGTAAGAATATCTTTTTTGTATTATCTTCATTCAAAGCTTCAGTAACAAGTTCTTCTAAATATAGAACCTCCACATCATTTTCCTTTAATATTTGTGCGAAAATATCATGCTCTTTTCTCGCAACTTCTAAATAAGGAATATCGTCAAAGAGTAATCTTTCAAGAAGTTCTGGTACTAAATTTTCTATTTCTCTTCCAGGTCTATGTAGCACTACTTTATTAAGTTTTCCTATTTCAGAAGTTACATTTATAAACGATTCCATTTAATTTGTTCCCCCTATTCAATTTATTTATGTCATTATTATAAAGTACAATATTTCATAATGAAAACCTAATATTTAACTGAAATTACACATATATAGGGACTATTAGCATTATTGCTAATATAACAGCGTATTCTTTCTCTTAAGCTCTAATTTGCGCAAAAATACTATGGTATCTATGTTTGAAATTATATAATTAATATTACCTGTATATATATTCACAATATTTTAATTTATAATGAATAACAATAAAATTACTGTATAAACATTCAAAAAAGATTTTTTTGAATGTTTATGCATTATAAATGCATAATTTTTTTCTGAAATGTATTTTTTAATTATTAACATTCATTTTTATATTCTTATTAGTAGACTTTTTATTCGACTTAACCCGGATTAATATTAAAT
>JBLHPD010000100.1:0-17052 GCA_047624165.1 Clostridium sp.
AATAATGGTGAAAATAGTGTTTTCCCTTAAAACTAGCACCTTAATTTCATTGTCATAGAATCCCAAAACCTTTAGGGTTGCAAGTTCTCTCATTCGTTCATAAAAATTTAGAATACCCAAGTTGTATAAAACTACTAAAGTGAGCACTCCTCCAAAGATCATAAGTACTAGTGAAATTGAGTTTACTGCACGCATTTGATCATTTATTGATGCTACTAGTTCACTTTTTTGTTTTAGAGAAATGATAAAGTCATAATTTTTAGTATTTTCTATAAAACTAGATGGTTGCTCTGTCTTTACATATATAACAGATGGTGCATATTCCTCTCCTAGTTTTCTCCAAAGGGATCTGCTTATATATCCTCCGGTAATGTTCTCTTTAATATCTGATAATTTTACTTTTCTTATATCTCTTTTTCCAGAAACTACAATTTCTACCATATCTCCTTTATGGATATTTAATTTTTCAGCCAAGGCAGTTGAGGCTATAAATCCATCTTCTGGCATCCTCATACCCTCTTTAGCATCTATGGACGGCACCATCAGCGATATTTCATCCTCCATTACGTTAATTGTTGTGTTTTCACTTTTCCCATTCTTAGATACTTTAACTACTTGATTCATTACATTTTCAGTCTTATCTACCCCAGTAATTTTTTTTATCCTCTCAGCTTCAAAGGTGGAAGTTCCCTTTTTAAGCATTATCTGAATATCATATCTATACATATTTGAAAACATGTTGTTTTTTAGTTTTTCAGTAGAATTACGAAATCCAAAAGCTGTAATTATAATTGCCATACTACCTGCCACTCCCAGAACACACATGATTAATCTCATTTTATTTCTAAAAATATTCCTTGTAATAGTCTTCTGCTCAAAGTTCATATTGGACCAAATAATATTAATTTTTTCAATAAAGTTTGCTTTACCAATCTTAGGAGACTTTGGTCTCATACATTCTGTAGGAGAATATCTTATTTCGCGAGCAGATAAAAATGCTGCTGTTCCAACAGAAATAACAGTTGTAATCAGTAATGTCTTATAAATAGCTGAATAATCAAAACTATTTGAGAATTTTGCTACAGTCATATCTGATGTAGTAAAGCTCATAAGTCCTGTTGTAATTATTTTTGATGGTAATATACCAAGAAGATTCCCCAAAATAACTACTATAAATGCATAAGACGAAAAATAGATAAAAATGACTATTTTACTATACCCAAATGCCTTTAATGTACCAATCACCATCCTGCTGTTTTCTACAATCCTTGACATAGTAGTAAACATAATAAGTGCTGCAATCAGGAAAAATATCATAGGAAGCGAATTAGTGAGTGCTTTTGTATTATCAACTTGATTTATTATTATTGAGACTTTTTCATTATCTTCAAAACTTAAAAGTTGGTTTAATTTTGTGCCTAATATTTTCTCAATATCTTTTCTAAATTGATTTTCATCTGCATTATTCTTAAGTATTAAACTTATTTTGTTATAAGAAAGGAGATCCTTCATCTCTTCTAGCGCATCTTCTTTTACAAATGCAAAGCCATGTTTGTAACTATCCGGAGTGATGTCTGTAGCACCTATATTGTGTATATATTCGGGGCTATTAATTAATGCACAGACCGTTAAAGTCATTTTTCCATCTGTTCCCTTAATTTTCAGATCAATTTTATCATAAATATTAATATTGTGAGTTTTTGCATACGATGCATCGAGCATACATTCTCGATTGCTCTCAAACATCCTTCCCGATAGGATATCAGGTTTGTTAATATTAAAATCCCCTGATATTCCATCCAGGTCAATGTTAATATCTTCATCTTGATAACTTTCTGCTTGTAAACTAAGTTCTGACTGAATACTCTCTACCGAGTCAAGGTTTGCAATTTGCTTTTCATCTAATTTAGTAAGCATGCTTCCATATATCCAATAATCAGCAACATTTTGACTTTTATAATAACTTTCAGCTGTTTTAGTAAGATTGTAGCCATTTCCACTCATACCAACATAAATCATTACTCCAAGGGCCGTAACAATTATGACAGCAAGAAATCTCGGAAGTGTAGAAATTATATCCCTAAAAAAATTACGAATTAGCATCTATATCACCACTCAATCCTCTCAACAGGTACAGGTGAAAGATTTTCCTCTATATTTATTACCTGCCCACTTTTCATTTTAATAACCATATCCCCTATTGGGGCAATGGCAGAATTATGCGTTACGATTATAACAATTTTATTGCTTTCGCGGCATATTTTGTGCAAAAGTGAAAGTATACTTTTTCCCGTTACATAGTCCAAGGCTCCGGTGGGCTCATCACATAATAGCAAATCGGGATTTTTAGCAAGGGCTCTTGCAATAGCAACCCTTTGCTGTTCCCCACCTGAGATTTGAGAAGGGAAATTACCCTTTCTGTCTGTTAGCCCAACCAGTCTTAGACTTTCACTTGCATCAATGGGATTTTTACATATATGACTTGCTAGTTCTACATTTTCAATAACATTTAGATTTGGCATAAGATTATAGAACTGAAAAACAAAACCAATACTGTTTCTTCTATATGAAGTCAGTTTTAAATCATTGTATTTTGATATCTCTTGTCCAAAAACATGAACACTTCCGGACGTCGCCGTATCCATTCCACCTAAAATGTTTAAAACTGTAGATTTGCCAGCACCACTTGCTCCAAGCAGAATTACAAATGACCCTGCTTTTATTGAAAAACTTATATTGTCAACAGCAGTAATCTTTGTTTCACCCATCTGATAGGACTTTACCAAATCTTTTATAACAATTACCTCATTCAATTAATTTTCATCCCCTTCAAAATATCTATACTTGCATTATAATTTAAGCTAGAATATAAATCAGTTACCATGGTTACTAATTTTAAAAGGAGCTAATTATTCTAATTAAATAATAAAGCCTAAGATTGCAAAAAAACAATCTTAGGCTTTATTATTTTCTCTAAGGATTTATTTATGCAATATTTTAATATATTGTATAGCATCTTTTGGGCAAACTGATTGGCAATTGAAACATTGATGACATAACACCTTGTTGATGCTTGCCTTTTTATTTGTTTTCGACACAACTATTGCTTGAGATGGACAAACTTCTTCACATTTTCTACAACCAATACATTTATCAGTATTTACTTTTCTTGAAAATTTAGCATATTTTCCAGTTAAACTCTGTAATACACCAAAGGGACAAATTTTATTGTGAAATACGTATGGTTCATACCTTAGGGTGATTAGGATTGACAAAATTAAAAAAATTGCAAGAATAGGCAAATTAATGGAGAATATTTTTTTAGAAATAATCATAGTTCCAACAGATACAATAAGCAAAAGCCAGGCTATTTTCCCTGATTCTAACCATTTAGGCGCCAAAGTAACTTGAATATGTAATTTTTTTGATACCCATTCGGTCGGTATCATGAGGGTATTCATAGGACACACATATCCACAATATACCCGTCCAAAGAATACTCCAACAATCAAACTAATAGCAAAAATCACAAGCCATAACATCATTTCACCAGAAATTATTAAGTATATGAATATTCCTAAAAATATCAATCTTACTATTGTAGCAACATGTCTCATTATAAATTTTCCTCCCCTTTTAAAATATCTCTAATTACATTATAATTTAATATAAGATATAAATCAGTTACTATGGTTACTAATTTAAACAGGGAGGTAATTAATATATGTTAAACTATATACCCTTACTTAAAAAGATTGATTTATTTGACGGTCTTTCTTTTAAAGATATAGATTATTTATTTACTAAAGACTTATATGAAATAAAAAGCTACAAGAAAAATTTTATCATTTATCTTCAGAATGAAAGGTGTACAAGCTTTGACATAATCTTAAAGGGAACTATATTAGTTCAAGGAATTGATTCAAAAGGTAATGTATTAACTATTAGTGAATTTATTGCTAATGAGGTTTTAGGTGGCAATCTTCTTTTTTCTCATAAAAATTTTTTTCCCATGACAGTTATTGCAAAAACAGATGCTGTAGTCATTCACATAAAGAAAGATTTGATTTTAAACCTTTGCCAGAGCAATATTATTTTTTTAAATAATTTTCTTGAATCACTGTCAGACAAGACTTTAATATTAACAGATAAAATTAAAGCAATATCCATGAAAACTATAAGACAATGTATAATTGATTTTTTAATGTTTGAAAGTTACTCTCAAAACAATAAAACAGTAAAATTGGAACTCACAAAAAAAGAACTTGCTGAAAAGTTTGGAATTCAGAGATCTTCACTTTCACGCGAATTAAATAAAATGAGAACTGACGGATTAATAGAATATGATGCACATTCTATTACTATAATTTCACCCCAATTGATGAATTCTGATCATTAGATTAGTGCCACCCACGTGGCAAGTGGCAAAAGTAAAAAGCTCTATCGTATAGATATTATCCATAGCCACTTCCACAAGCTGTTTCCTATATAACAAAAAGGTGATTCCTGTCAAAATACAGAAATCACCCTTTCAAATCAGCAAAGTTTTTTTGAACTTCAACTGACAAACTGTAAATATTAAAGTTTTACTATCTTTTTTTATAATTTTAGCACTCCCCAGTCTCTTAAAAGTTTTTGCCACAAGCAACCAGCCTTTTGTCGCTTTTTATTAATTTACTTTTATCTATTCCAACTTTAACTTTTATTTTCTTCATTTATAAATTACCCCCCTGCTTATTTCTTTTTACATGTGTAACCTTATGGCTATGAAATTAAATATATATTTTATATATTAAAATTATTGCCCTATATACGTTAGTATATGCATTAAAAAATGAGTATTTCCAATTCTTCAACATTTATTTTTTCCTTTATAACAATTATTTAAAAAATTAGAAATCTTTCAAGGTAAAAAAAATAGCACCAGCTTTAGCCAGTGCAACAAATATCAATAATGTTAATAGTTACTCAATTATTATGGCACTCACTGGACACTGCTGCTCAGCATCTTTAGCACTCTCCATTAACTTATCTTCGATTTTACAGTTATTATGCAATATTGAAGCTATAGGCGTTGCCACCTTTTTTCTTAGTAAAATACATAGCACTATCTGCATTGTGAATAAGATTTTTTATATTGTCCGACTCATCTGGGTAAATAGAAATTCCGATACTTATATTTACATCCAAATTTACATTGTTCCATTTCACAGGCTTAGCTACATAATCAATCATTCTATTAGCAAGTATTAAAGCGTCACCTTTGTCTTTTATAAAAGGTTGAATCACAAGAAACTCATCTCCTCCAAGCCTTCCAATTATGTCAGCTTTTCTTACAGTTTCTTGTAGTCTTTTTGCTATGTTTTTTAAGACTTCATCCCCTGCATTATGCCCATTTATATCATTTATTAATCTAAATTTGTCTACATCAAATAGCATCACTGCAAATTTAAATTTGTTTCTTTTAGCTTGCTCTAATGTTTTTTTAAATTGCATCATTAAAAATCCTCTATTTTAAATATCTGTAATAAACTGGCCCTTAGTTGGACTAATAATATTAACTTTAAAATGCTTATCTATAGTTTTAAAATAAATATTATATTGCATACTTTTTCCACTTAGCGCAACTTGTTCCTTAGATTCAGTACTTAGTCCTTTGACTTTCATACTTTGCTCAAATATTTGTGATATTTCCTTTTCATATTCCGACAAAACCCATTTTAACGCAAAGTTAACATTATTAGTCTCCATTGCTTTTTTTCCGTCGGCAACAGTAGGACCGCCCATTGTGTCACAATGAGCATTTGCAATTGTAGGTAAAGTCACAACAATAGCTAAAGCCATTATAAGTGCTCCAAAACCTTTTGATTTCTTAATTTTTTTCATATAGAAAAGCCTCCTAAATATAATTTATTACTCAACTTAATTTTTTCTTTATATTTAATTGAGCATATTTATATTTTAAGAGATATTTTTGAACTACATAGGGATTATTTGTGAACTTTTCTGTCCAATGACTTTTGGCAAGATATTGTGATTTTAGTAACTTCCTCATCATCCAATCCCCTCTGCTAAAATGAATCATCCAGATTTATAAGTTTGAAATAAAAAAATATTAGCAAAATGATTTTAATTATGATACAATAAACGAATGAGCGGTCGTTCATAAAGGAGATGTAAAGATTAAAAAAGATATAATAAAAGAAAGTGCAATAGCTATTATGGCAGAAAAAGGCTATTTTAATACTACCACCAGAATGATATCGAAAAAGGCTAATATAGCTATAGGAACAATTTATACTAACTTTAAAAGCAAGGAGGATATATTAGACCATATATTTGAAACTGAATATAATAAGAGAGCAGCATACCTTAATTCACTAGAAACTGTTTCTTGCTCTCATATTGAAAAGTTTCATTTTTTTTTAGATTTTCATTTTAATGAGTTATCAAAAAACGAATGTTTAACAACTGTATTGATTCGAGAAAGTACAAATCCAGAGCTACAGCATTTAAAAGGTGTAGAAAAATTTATTTATCAACTTCCCCATTTTTTTAAAATCATATTGGAAAAAGCATTAGATGCAGGAGAAATTCGCCAACTAAATTCATCAGTAACTGCTGAAATTATATTTAACACCATTCGTGGTACTGTATTTAGCATAGCCCTAAAAAATGACAAGTATGATTTTGAAGAAATTAAACAAGAATTGAAAGACTTTATCACCTATGCAATAAAAAAAATATGAAGGAGGAAATATAATGGAAATTATTAGAATGAATGAACTCGAAGGTAAAAAAAATATGAGGGGTGTAGTAACTAAACAGCTTATAAACCATGATAATACAAGAGTTATGAATTTAACTTTAGCTCCTGGAGATGAAGTTCCCCAGCACAAGGTTCCTGTCGATGTATTTTTCTATGTAGTATCTGGTAAAGGAACAATACAAATTGGAGAAGATAAAGCTTTAGTTACAGCAGAGGATATTATTGTTTGCCCTCCTAATACAAATATGGCGCTGTGGGCAGACCAAGGTGAAAAATTTAGTGTTTTAAATATTAAAACACCAAATATCAAATAATCAAAGAATAGATTGAAAATTGTATTTTAAAATAAAAGCTATTTCAAAAGGTAGTTCAAAACCTTTTGAAATAGCTTATCTTGTTACTATAATTATAGAGTATATATCTATAAAAACATGCCATGCTCCTCCAAAATTACCTACTAAATGCTTAATATTTATTATATATAAAGTGGTAATCTAACTCATTTTTGAAATTACATCTTTAATAATCCAATCCGGTGTTGAAGCTCCCGCTGTAACCCCTACTGTTTTAATATTTCTATCTTTTATAAATTCATCTGGAATACCTAACAAATTTTCTACGTGAACTGTATTTTCACAATTTGCTTTACATATTTCATAAAGCTTTGTAGTATTTGAACTATTAAAGCCACCAATAACAACCATAGCATCAACTTTAATCGAAAGTTCTTCTGCAGATTTTTGACGCACTTCTGTTGCACTGCATATAGTGTTGAACGCAACTATTTCCTTACTGGTTTTTATAACCTTAGTTAATACATCCTCCCAAGTAGATTGTCTTTCTGTCGTTTGGGCCACTAAGCATACTTTATTTGGTATATTATTGAGCTCCACACTACTCTTCACTATTGTCGAAGAATCATTACACCATCCATTAATCCCAATAACTTCAGGATGATTTTTATCTCCTACGATAATTATATGATATCCTAAATTATAATATTTTTTCACTTTTTCGTGAATGCTTTCTACGTAAGGACATGTTGCATCTACTATGTTAAGGTTATATTTTTCCAAGCTATTTAATGCTTCTTCCGATACTCCATGTGATCTAATAATTATTGTATCATTTTCTTTTAACCTTGCAATATTGTCAAGTTCTATAGGAAATATTGAATTTTCTTTTAAAAAATCTACAACATCATTATTATGAATAAGTGGTCCTAATGTATAGATAGAATTATTGTATTTTTCTTTCATGTTTAAAGCTGTATCTACAGCTCTTTTAACTCCAAAACAAAAACCAGCTGAATCTGCAAGTATTATTTTTTTCATCCTGCCGCCTCCCTTTAAGTTATTATCGATAGTCTAAAGTAGATTATATACTATTAAGCTTAAATAAAAAGTGATTAAAATCACCTTTAGAAATATAATAAAATAATTATAAATATTATAAATGACTGAATATTAAAGGCAGAGTAATATATGATTACTCTGCCTTTAATATCCAGTTTTTTGCTAAATAGTCTAAATAATTATTTCTTCGAGATATTCCCACTCAAATTGATCTGGAAAATCTATAACTAATTTATAGAGCAACTCTTTTTCTGAGCAAGCATAGTAAATAAAACGCTGTTTTCCAAATAAATATGAATAAATAAATCTTTTTCTAAGTCATGAAGTTTTGTATATGCAAGTTCGAAAGAGGTGCAAGCTCCTTCTGGTGCACTAAAATCTCTGGTTATCTTCTCTAATTCTTTAATTATATTTCCAGCAGCATCATGCTCATCTTCTGTATCCTTTATAACCTGATGTATTTTTGATAAAACACTATCGTCCTTTGTTATTTCAAATTTTTCAATTAGGGGGAACAGGTGCTCCTCTTCTTTGATGAGGTGCTCCTCAAGTTCTGTTTTAAGGGTTCCAAAAAGTCTATGTACCTTTAACAGTTCTTCACTATGATGCTGAAAATGTACCTTTAGTACTTTAAATAATAGTGTATCTATTTCTTTAAGCTGTATTTTTGTAAATTCATGATGAGTTTGAACTATGTGCTTGATTAAGGTTGAAGGTTTTTCTTTTCTCCAGTCTTTATACTCTGAGTTTGATTTTATAAACTTCTCGTACTCACTATTAAGTTCTTCAATAATTTTGTCATTATCCATTGCTATCGCGTCTAAGGCTCCTGCTAATGTATCATGTCCACCACAGCAATAATCTATTTTATATCTGTTAAATATCTCTGCAACACCAGGGAAAATTGAAACTATTTCTCCAAGGCTTTGGTTTTTATTTATAATTCTTTCCATAATTAATTCCTCCCCATATTTTTAACCGATGCTTTAATTTATTTTCACATGTTTTGCTTTCCTATGTCTCTATTGTATATTTATTTTAGTTATGAGAATATGATTTAAATCACAATATAAAAATTCTTAAATTAAAAAATAAAAAGTATGCAGAGAAATTCTACTGCATACTTTTTACTTTTACCAGTTAATACATTTTTTAACCTTAGCTTTATCGCCTAAAATTACATCTTTTAAAACCCATTCCTTAAACACTGGAAAGCCTGTTCTATCCACAATATATCCTATGTGCTCTTTTCCACCTGGGGCATCTTTATCCATATATTTTTCAATATATGAGTAGGTATTTTTTATTATTTTAATTATGCTTTCCTCATCTATCCAAGTTATAAAATCCTGAGCAAGTCTAGGATTTTTCTTGCCTGTTCTGCCCATTATCACAAGTTTATAATATTTCTCATGGCTTCTACTCCAAGCACTAGTTGGACATTTCCCAATACATTCTCCACATCCAATACATTTATCGTGATCTCTTACTATTTTAAAATTTTCCATTTTAAGTGCATCTCCAGCTCTTAGTTTACAATTAGTTAAGCAGGATTTACAACTTATGCACCTGTAAGATTCATATTGAGGTTCAGTCATCCCTATAATTCCAAAATCTTGCATCCTAGCTTTAATGCAGTCATTGGGGCATCCTGTTAAAGCTACCTTCACATGATAGTCATTAGGGAAGATTTCCTTTTCAATCTTTTTCGCAAACTCAGTAGTATTATAATTTGCAAAAGGACAGACATTTGAGCCTATACATGCTGACACATTTCTAGTTCCTGCAGCTGAGTACCCAGTATTTGGTGAAATTTGATTTATTTCAAGTCCATCTATAACTGATTGAATCATCTTATTAACTTCTGGTATTTTATCTATATCAATATTGGGTATCTCAAAGCCCTGTCTTATAGATATATGAATATTTCCATCTCCGTAAGTCTCTGCCACTTCTTGAAGTACCGCCAAATGTTTGGCTTCGATGTGTCCACCGGGAACTCTTATCCTTATTGCGGTTTTACCTCTTTTTTTTGTTATCCTAAATGCATTTTTTTTAAGTAATTTAGTGTTTATATCCATAATTATCTCCCCCCTAATCTACTAGATGAACGGCATCCAAATAGTTAAAAACAGGTCCGTCTAAACATATATACGTATCATCGATTCTGCAATGTCCACATTTTCCAACTCCACAACACATTTTTCTCTCATAAGATACCCATATATTTTTTTCTTTTACCCCTTTTTTTATAAAACCAGCTACTGTAAACTTAAGCATCATTGGGGGTCCTACTACAATAACTTGTACTTCATCCATATTATCTACTATAATACCGTCAATATATTTTGTTATGAGTCCTACAGTTCCAATATAACCTTCCTCTGCACTATCAACAGTTAAAGTCACATTAATACTCTTTTCCCAAGCTTTGAAATTTTCCTTAAATAAAATATCCTCCGGTGATTTAAATCCCGCCATTAAATTAAACCTTTTGCACTGCTTAGAATTTTGTGCAAAATAATCTACTATTCCCTTTACAGGTGCAAGGCCTGTTCCACCCGCTGCAACAATAATTTCTTTATTTTTATAAAGGTCAATATCAAATCCATTACCATAAGGACCTCTTAAAAACAAAGTTCCTCCTACGTTGAAGCTATGAATTACATCGGTAACTGTACCTACACGTCTTATTGTAAGATCTACATAATCCTCACCTATTTCACTAACAGATATAGGTGATTCACCAAACTTCGGTATAGATACTTCAAAGAATTGGCCAGGTTTTACATCACCTCTAAATTCCATTCTAAATGTATAATCAGTTTCTGTATGCTTACTTATCTTAAGTATCTTAGATATAAAAGGCATATATATATTTTTCATTTATTCCACCTCATCCATTGCTTTATTTAGTTTATTTATACAATTAGAGAAAGATATATATTCAGGACATATATCATCACATCTACCACAACCTACACACATATGATATCCGGTTCTCTTTTTAAAGTCATATACCTTATGCATAATTTTAAATCTCATTCTGTCTTTTTTGTCTTTTCTAAAGCCATGTCCACCTGCCATATCACTGTACCCATCTACTTGGCAAGATGCCCATACACGCCTTCTTTCTCCTACGTTTTTATTTTCTTTATAGAAAATGTCCTGCATAGTAAAGCAAGTACAAGTGCCACAGACAAAATTACACCTTCCACAAGCAATACATCTTGAAGAATATTCATCCCACATTTTAGATTTATTGACTCTTTGATCTAAGTTTTCAGGTATAGTAACCACTATTTCATTAGTCTGAACGAATTCAGGTTCTACTTCTACCTCGCAAGCTTTATCGCCATTAAAATATTTCATTAATTCTTCAGATTTACAATTCACAAAGACCTCATCATCTTGAATTTTAGTGTACATATCATAATCTTCTGTTTTATTTGATTCCATACTAGCACAAAAACAGTTTTCAAAACTTTCACTGCAACCCATAAGTACAAATTTCACTTTTTCTCTTAAAGTCTTATAATAATAATCCTCATTTCCATTTTTTAAATAAATTTCATCTAATCGCATCATTGAATGAATATCACAACTTCTTAAGAATATTAGTATTTTTTTCTCATCGCATTTTGGCTCTATGCAATCCTTTTCAGTAAAGTAAAATAATGTTTGAGTAATTGGAAGTATTATTTCTTTAGGAGAAAAACTAGATTTTAGATCAAACTCTACTTCTTCTATACTTTTTATCTCTTGATACCTAATGGTATCAGTGTCCGCAAAAGTTCCTTTTCCCTTAAGCTTTACTGGTGCATATACCTTATATTTCTGCCTTAATATTTCAAGATACTCATCAAACTTCTCTATTTTTAATTTAAAGCCCATAAATGTAACACCCTCCACTATAATATTTAACTTAATAGTTAACCATTGTTAATTATTGTTAATTATTGTTAATAATTTCACTATGCATATTAAAACTATGATAGCTTCATTATATTTTAAATAAAAAAAAGAATATGTGACTCCCATCACACCTTTAAAATGCCACTTTAACTTTTCCCTGCTCACTATGCATTTCATACTTTTAATGTCAAAAGTAATCGATTTCTTTGCTATAATCACTCATATACTCCATTTTTTATTTTCATTAAAATAAAAAAAGTGTGATAATTATCACAGGATGTTAGGACCATAGATGATAGTATAAAAAGAGATAGTTAAAAAATAAACATATGTTTCGCTCCAAATCTATAATTCGACCAGTGGAGATTGATACTTTGAATAAATATATAGATAGTTTCTTGTAAAATAAAAAAGGTGGAGATGTTATAGTATGGAAAAAATACAATCAACTTGTAATTATTGTGGGCTTGGATGTAATTTAGACTTCCATGTAGAAAATGGTGAAATCATAAAGGTGTCACCAACAGAAAATTATCCTGTAAATAAAGGATTCTGTTGTATAAAGGGATTAAATTTAGATAAACAATGTACAAAAATTAAGAGTAGGAAATCTCCTCTTTTAAGAAACAAAAAAAACGAGATGATAGAGGTTTCTTGGAAAGAAGGTATTGATACTTTTGCGAGTAAGATGACTAGCATTCAAGAAGTGCACGGAACTGAAAGTGTAGCATTTTTAAGTACCGGACAAATAACCATAGAAGAAATGGCACTTTTAGGACATGTAGGCAGAAACTATATGGGTATAAATGGTGATGGAAACACCAGGCTATGTATGGCTACTGCTGCTATGGCTCATAAACAAAGTTTTGGGTTTGATTCCCCACCATACACTTTAAATGATGCTGAGCTTTCGGATACCATAATACTTATTGGAGCAAACCCTGTTGTTGCACACCCAGTTTTTTGGGGGCGTATAAAAAGTAACAAGGAAGCAAAGATAATAACAATTGATCCAAGAAAATCAGAAACAGCAATGAATTCAGATATTTGGATAGATATAAAACCCAAAGCGGATTTAGTATTTCTCTATACTTTAGCTAATGTATTAATTGAAAATGGATGGATAGATAATAGTTATATAGAAAATTATACGGAAGGATTTGAAGATTTCAAGTCACATGCTAGTAAATATACATTAAGTAATGTAGAAAAAATTACCGGAATATCAGAAGAAAGAGTATTAGAATTTGCGAAAATAATACATGACGGAAAGAGAGTTTCATTTTGGTGGACAATAGGAATTAATCAAGGATATCAATCTGTTAGAACAGCACAATCAATAATCAATATTGCATTGATTACAGGAAATATTGGTAGAGAGGGAACGGGTGCAAATTCATTAACAGGACAATGTAATGCAATGGGTTCAAGAGTCTTTAGTAATACTACAGGTCTATATGGAGGTGGAGATTACGATAATCTGCTGCGCAGAAAAGCTGTAGCAGAAGCTTTAGAAATTAAAGAAAACTTATTACCATCAAAACCAACATTACCATATAACGTAATTATAGATAAAATAAACAAAGGTGAAATTAAAGGATTATGGGTAATTGGTACAAATCCAAGACATTCTTGGGTAAACAATCAAGAATTTCAAAAAGCAGTAGATAAATTAGATTTTTTCGTGGTACAAGATATATATGAGGATACTGATAGTGCAAAACTTTGCGATTTATTTTTACCATCGGTTCCTGCAATAAAAAAAATAGGAGTAATGATAAATACTGAACGTCGCCTATCAGCGATTTTACCTGTACTTGAAAAAGAAAATGGTGAATTAACAGATTATGAAATATTTCTTTCAATTGGTAACCGATTAGGAATGGGTAGTTTACTTGATAAATGGAAAACCCCTAAAGATGCTTTTGAATTAATTAAAAAATGTTCAAAGGGAATGCCATGTGATATAACAGGAATTACTTATGAATTTTTAAATGGATCAAAAGGAATACAATGGCCATTTAAAAAGGGAGAATTTTTAGAAAAAGATGAAAGGAGATTGTTTGAAGATAACAAGTATTATACAATCTCTAAAAAGGCTAAGTTTATGTTTGAAGATCCAATAAAAAATCCAATTGAAATTTCCATAGAATTTCCTTATACACTTAACTCAGGTAGAGGAACTGTGGGTCAATGGCATACTCAAACAAGAACAAGAGAAATAGATGAGGTTCGTGCAATAACATCAAAAGAGGCTTATGTTTATATAAATTCTGAGTTAGCTAAGGAGTTAAATATAGAGCAAAACGAGAAAATTAGAGTGGCCTCATGTAACGGCGTTAAGAGTGAATTTATAGCTAATATAACAAACAATGTAAAAAAAGAGCATTTATATGCTCCATTACATTATATAGAAACAAATGCATTAACACCCTCAGTATTCGATACATATTCAAAGGAACCATCATATAAAACAGTATCAGTAAATATAGAAAAAATTAATGTTTTAGGGAGCAAATAATTATGAAAAGAATAAAAATAGATAGAACAAAGTGTGTTGGATGTTTAACTTGCACTACTGCATGTATAGTAGCACATGATTCACAAGAAGCAAGGAGTAGAATAACAGTTGATAGTAATGGCGCTTATGCTCCAATATTTTGTAGGCACTGTGATCAACCGGAATGTGTATACACTTGCATGACAGGTGCTATGAGCAAAAATTATGAAACTGGTATTGTTAGTTATGACAAAAATAGATGCGCTAGCTGTTATATGTGCATAATGGCATGTCCTTATGGGGTTTTAAAAGCTGAAGCTAAAAAACAAAAGGAAATTATGAAATGTGATATGTGTATTAGCACTAGCGAAGGCAACCCTCAGTGCGTAGCTAAATGCCCTATGGGTGCACTTACGCTGAAGGAGGTATTATAATGAGATATGTAGTAATAGGAGCATCCGCTGCAGGAATAAGTGGAGCTAAAACATTAAGAATGTTAGATAAAAAAGCAGAAATAATATTAGTGTCAAAGGACGAAATCGTATATTCAAGATGCATACTTCATCATTATATTTCAGGACGTAGAACTATAAAAGAGTTAGATTTCACTGAAATAAATTTCTTTGAAAAAAATAATATTAAATGGATTAATGGAGTTATCGTTGTAGGCCTTAATAATGATGATAAAAGCCTTTCACTTTCAAATGGAGATATTTTAACCTATGATAAACTTTTAATTGCAAGTGGAGCATCGGCGTTTATTCCTCCCATTGAAAATTTAAGGCAAGCGAGTAATGTAGTAGGACTTAGAAATCTCGAAGATGCAATAATTATAAGACGACAAGCTAGTAAAGTTAAAAATGTAGTTGTATTAGGTGCTGGTCTTGTAGGAATAGATGCATTAAGTGGTCTTATAGATAGTGGCGTAAATATTTCTTTAATAGAAATGAGTAAGAAGATACTCCCATTACAATTAGATAAATATACATCAAAAGTTTATGAGGATAAATTTAAGGAAAACGGTGTAAATCTAAAGTTAGATGTTAAAGCTGAAAAACTAATAATTGATGAAAATAAAAATCCTAAATCATTATTATTAAACACTGGGGAAGAAGTACCATGTGAACTCGTAATAGTAGCAACAGGAGTTAGATCAAATGTTGGTTTCCTTGAAAATAGTGGGGTAGATACTGATAGATTTGGTTTAATTATAAATGAGAAAGGTGAGACTAATATAGAAGGTGTTTATGGCGCTGGAGATGTAAGCGGAAGAAATCCCATATGGCCAACAGCTGTTAAAGAAGGCATAATAGCAGCAAATAATATGGTCGGAAATAAAATGATAATGACAGACTTCTTTGGAAGTAAAAATACAATGAATTTTGTAGGAATAGCTACGATGTCCCTTGGTATTATAGAACCTGCTGATGAAACCTATATTGAAGAAGTACAAATAGATGGATCAAACTATAAAAAGATAATTCATAAAAATGGGAAAATATTTGGAAGCATAATTCAAGGTGATCTATCTTATGCCGGAGTATTAACACAACTCATTAGAGAAAATATAGATGTATCTAAAGTTAAAAAACCCCTATTTGAAATAGACTACTCAGATTTCTTTAATGAAGAGAAAAACTTAGAATTTAGTTATGAGTAATATTGGAATTTAAATATATGGGAGCCTAAGGCTTTCCGAGTTTACTATAATAATAAAACGGGGGAAAATAATGAATGTTGTAAATGTAAAAGGAAATTCAAAACAAGGACTAACAGGAGCAACTACTGGTTTTTTTGTAGGATTTGCTGCAGTAGCTCTTTATGGAGCTACAATCGCCGTATTTAAAGAAAGTTTTTCAACTCTCGACCCTATTCTATTAGCACTACTTATTGCAATACCAAGTTTATCTGGTTCTCTACTTAGGATTCCATTTGCAGCTTGGGTAGATATCAATGGAGGAAGAAAACCTTTTATCATTTTGCTTTCTCTTTCAATAATAGGTATGGCTGGCTTGTATATAGTTATGGCTTTTTTTAGACAAAATTTAAGTGAGTATTATTATTTATTATTAATTTTGGGAGCATTATCAGGTTGTGGTATAGCTACATTTTCTGTTGGAGTTAGCCAAGCATCCTATTGGTTCCCGCAAAGTAAGCAGGGAATGGCTTTAGGTATCTATGGAGGCGTTGGAAACTTAGCACCAGGGATATTTACACTGCTATTACCCAATGTGGCTCTACCATTGTTAGGATTATCTGGTTCTTATTTAGCTTGGTTAATATTTTTAATAGTAGGAACTATAGTTTATTGTATTATAGGAAAAAATGCATGGTATTTTCAATTAATTAATGCAGGAGTAGAAAAAGATCAAGCAAGAAAAATAGCTTCATCGCAGTATGGCCAGGAATTATTTCCTAATAATAAAATTAGTGAAAGCTTGATGATTTCTGCAAAGACCTGGAAAACTTGGGCGCTTGTTGTGATTTATTTTACTACATTTGGAGGTTTCTTA
>JBLHPD010000101.1:0-16968 GCA_047624165.1 Clostridium sp.
AAAACTAAGTATAAATATTTAACTTAAAATAAATTGTTGAAAATTTGTAGTATTAATAAAAATACAAGTAAAAAAAGCCCTAAAATTAAATATAGGGTTTTTATGATATATTGTGCGGAGTATAAGTTAGAGAATTCAACAATTAGAATAATAGCAAACTATTCTTAAAATATAAACCACTTCTGAGATGAAGTGGTTTATATTTTAACAAAATAAATTTACTCAATGTTCTTCTATGGTTTTGAATATATTGCGGCAGCCCAGTTGCCATATACTCTGGTTTCATCTATAACTCGATATGATCTTACTTTATAGTAATAAATTATTCCTGGCACTAAATCTGAATTTGTATAAAATGAATGTGCAGTGTCAGTTAATAAGATGTATGGTACTGTACTTGAAATAGTAGTATATATTTCATAACCAGTTGCACCTGCTACGGGGCTCCAGGTAAGTTTAACATCTTTAGAACTATTTCTAGTAGCTTTTAAATTTGTAGGTGGAGATGGTATTGGTGTAGAGCTTATCACAGCTGAAAGGTCGCTGATTATTTTATCCTTACCAATTATCTTATATGCCCTAACTCTATAATAATACTCATTATTGGTTATTAATCCAGTATTGTTATACAGTGTTGCCGTAGTTGATGATATTAAGGTATAAGGTCCTTCACTGGATGGAGCTCTATAAATTCCATACTTACTTGCCCCAGTTATGGCGTTCCAACTAATATTAATACTATTGTATGATGATGATACTGCTTTTACTGATATAGGTTTTGCAAGTATTGGTTTTGCGCTTACAAAATCGGTAAGACCACTATATGATTTAATAGTGCCTGCTATCTTATACGCTCTAACTTTATAATAATAAGTTTTATTATTTGCTAGCCAAGTATTATTATACCTTGTTGTAGCAGTTGTTGCTATTAAAGTGTATGTTCCTTCAGGGGATGTTGCTCTATAAATTCCATATATACTTGATTTATTTACGGGGTTCCAGCTAACATTAATACTGTTATATCCCGATGATGCTACAGCAATTTTTGTGGGTATAGTGGGCGTATGCATATAGAAGTAAAAAGCATCCGTGGCAATAGTTGAACCCATGTTTCGTACGTGAACAGCGTTACCCTGGTTGTCCGCAACATATGCCAAAGTATAGTCTCCTTGCGTAACCCATCCCATAAATACAAAGCTGTGAGTGGGATAGCCTTGCCGACTGGGAGTTGTAAAACAAATACTTCCGGGTGTAAGCGTTTTAATATTGTATGAGGATACCCATGCATGTGAACTTAGATAAATTAAATACTGTCTTGTATTGCATGTTGTAAGTGGAACTGTTATACCTATTCTTCTCATTGCTTCACTTGAAAAATAAACACAAGTATTTGTAGAAATTCCGCCATGTAAAACAACAGCCCTGTTTAGTACACTACTAATGTTATCTGCAGAGCTTAAGTACTTTGATAATTTTGCTCCAATTACTGTTTGGTAAAGTCCTAATGTTGCCAATCTATCTGCTTCTAATTTGGCTAGCTTATCAGCTTCTTCTGTAGTTAAACTATCTAAATTTAGATTAACATCCTTATCTGCTTCTTTAGTCGTATTTGGATTCTCAACGGCTATTGCATCAATTTCTTCTTGCCTTGCTATATTTGCAGCAATATGTGCCAATTTACTTGAATCTAATAGCACAGTTTTTTGGCTTGTAATATAGACATTGTTTTTGACTGGTTCTTCCGCCTTACTTACAATCACCCCAATATTAGTACATAACAGTACTACCAATGTTATGACAGTTGTTCTTATTATTGTCGTTTTTACTTTCACTTGTAATATTACCCCAAATTTATTAGTGACGTTTAAACTATAGATGCGATGACTGTAGTCATTATATGGTAATGAAATTTTACCTTATTGAAAATATATATTCTACTAGCGCCCGTTATAATCCTTTAATTTTCGTACTACAAATATAAATTAATACTGCAAATCACCACAGTTAGTAGCAAGCTTAGAAAAGGTATTGCAATAATCTCTGGCAAATTGCAGAAAAAATATTGGATAATAGCATGATTTAAGAAGGCATATGTGAAATTTTGTAGAATATTACTGTAGTATCTTATTTTGAACAAATCAATAAATAGGTAAAATGATTTAGCAACTATAATTGATTATATACATTGAAGAAGGGGGAATAAAATATGTTATCGAACTTCATTGAAAAAAAAATTACATTACACGAATTTAAAGTTTTAAACAAGAGGGTATTAGAGGAAAAAGGGCGGATATTTATTAAACAGGATAAAGATAATTGTTTAAACAAAAATCCCTATTTTAGATTTGATGTGGAGATATTTAACTGTGTTTTTAATTCGGATGGAATTAAATTTCAGATTCAAGGTGGTAATCCAGGTGTTTATATAGATATAGTATTTGATATTTTAAAAGGAGTTAAATCACACAGTTTAAAAGCACCTGTTTATGATGTTAAATTTATATTTAATGCTAATCCGGATTCTTTTGCATACTTATTATACTTTGACGGAATGTGTATTACATATAATATCGAACCAAGTAAATTCATTAATATTTTAAATGATTTAAAATCTAGTGATATTAAATAAAGATAATAAGATTATGAATTTGAAATTGTAGCGAATTGGGAGAAAAATTGACTCTGCTACAGATTTAATAATGGTTGTTGTACTGATGATTGTACTATATCCAATCATCAATCTAACATACCAAATCATTGTTTGGATAATTACAATAGGGCATTATCAATAATACTTAATAAGTTTACTATAAATATAATTTAGTATCAATTCTTCTATCATATTCAGACCAATTACCAGGCTTTGTTTTATCCTTTATTTGAGAAATCTTATTCATAGTAGCATCTGTGGAATCAGCAAAATTAACTATAAATGCTTCTTCCATTTTCATTCCTCGTGGAGAACCAAATTCAGGCTTGCCGTGATGTTGGACAATACAGCCTTTTATCCTAGTAATAAAATCTTCAGAATACAATGATATATTTTCTCGAATAGCTTTATCTATTAACTCTACGCCAATAACAATATGACCTTCCATTTCTCCTCTAAGTGTATATTTAAAGGGACCATCATAGTATAATTCATGAATTTTACCAATATCATGAAGTTTCGCTGCAAGTAATGCTATTTCTGTTCTTTTGCATTCATATCTTTCACAAAGCATGGCAGTTAAATACATGACATTTAGGGTATGTTCTGCAAGACCACCTATATAATTATGATGCATAGACACTCCGCCTATTCCTCTTTGAAACTTATCTAAAAATATTTCATTTTTAAAGAAATAGTCGTTCAAAGCCTTTCCTTCATTTGAAACAATATACTTATTAGTAAATGACTCCATTTCCTCCATTATATCTTCAATAGGTCTTTTTACAGTTGGAAGATAATCTGAGAGGTTATAATCTGTAATAAATTCATATTTTTTGACATCTAGATTTCTATCTTTAAATCCTTCAATGGCGATTACGCTTCCTTCTTTAATATCACCTTTTTTACAGGGTATGTTAGCTTTTACTTCCCCACTTTTATCTACTAATATGCATACAACCTTAGAAGAGTCTTTGACTAATATTTTCATTACCATTAATGTTATTTGTATTTTATTTTCACTTTTTATATCGCATAAAAAATTTTCTTTTGTACTCATATTTCCCTCCAAATTAAATTTATTTTTCATTATAGTATGTGTAAAAAAACTATTTGTACATGTAACTATACCATATTTATTTCTATCAGACGTATAATTAGTAGAAAAATGCCTGTACAATAGATTCTTTAACTATCTTGAATCCTTTAAATAACTGTAATTTATTTAAAGGGAAATAATAGATGTTTGTTGAATTATATTATAGAATATTTTATCTTTTATAAGATTTAATAATGGAGAGAGCATTAAAAGTTGGGGGATTACTTAATGAAAAATGATTTAACTGAAGGGGATATTTTAAAAAAACTTATAGTTCTAGCACTACCTATTATGGGCACATCACTGATACAATCGGCTTATAGTATGATAGATATGATATGGGTTGGTACATTAGGCTCTAGGGCTGTTACTGCAATAGGTGCGGCGGGTTTTTTTACTTGGTTTGCTTTCGCATTTATTACGATTCCTCAAATAGGTGCAGCGGTTGGAGTATCACAATCTGTAGGAAGAAAAGATATAATAGAAACCAAAAGCTATATAAGACATTCGATACAAATGAACATAGTTTTTGCTATTTTATATGGAGCAACACTTATAATTTTTAGAAAAGAGCTTTTAGGTTTTTTTAACATTAAGGGTGATGATATTGTTAATATGTCATCGAATTATCTTGCCATAGTCTCGTCGGGAATGATATTTTTCTTTTTGCCACCTGTACTTACAGCAATATTTAATGGGCATGGTGACAGTCGGACACCTTTTAGAATAAATATACTGGGGCTTATTGTTAATATAATGCTTGATCCTCTTTTAATATTAGGAGTCGGACCATTTCCTAAAATGGGAGTTCCTGGAGCAGCTATTGCAACAATATTTGCACAGTTTGTTGTGACGATTATATTTATTTATGTCATAAAAAAGGAAACAGACTATTTTTCTGGAATAACTTTTCTACAAAAACCTGATTGGAATCATATGAGAAAGATCGTAAGGTTTGGGCTGCCTGTTGCTATGCAAAGTGGAGTATTTACATTAATCGCAATGATAATAGCTAGGATACTATCGCGGTGGGGATCAACTCCAATTGCGGTGCAAAGCGTTGGCTCACAAATCGAATCAATAACATGGATGACAGCTGGAGGTTTCGAAACTGCGCTAGGTGCCTTTGTAGGTCAAAATTTTGGAGCAAAAAAGTGGGATAGAATTTACAAGGGGTATTTTATAGCCTTAGGTATTATTGCAGTTTTTGGAACAATCACATCCTGCCTTCTTATATTTTTTCCTGGACCTATTTTCTCTGTTTTTATTTCTGAGAAAGATGTAATAAAGGATGGCATAGTGTATTTGAGAATACTTGGAGTTTCTCAGATTTTCATGTGCATAGAAATGACAACTGCAGGAGCATTTAATGGTCTTGGAAGAACAATGCCTCCTTCAATAGTAGGAATTGTGCTAAATGCTATGAGAATTCCAGGGGCACTTTTATTGTCAACGGTTTTTGGACTGAGTGGTGTATGGTGGAGCATAAGCCTCAGTAGTGTCCTTAAAGGCTTAATACTAGCAAGTTGGTTTATAATATTCCTTACACGTCATCCTGAAATAAAAAAGCACTCATAAAACGAGTGCTTTTTCTGGTGCAGATGACAGGAATCGAACCTGCATGCCGTAAAGCGCTAGACCCTGATTCTAGTGCGTCTGCCAATTCCGCCACATCTGCATAAATGATGACCCATAGGGTAATCAAACTTCTACAATATTTACTAATAAGAAAAACCAATGTATTTAGTAGATTAACTACATTATATACCTTTTATCTAATTTGTGTAAAATATTTCTGAATAAATGATGATGTTTTGTTTATCATTCTGAAATATCTAGAGTTATGTCGTGTTATGGGGAAACAAAAACATACTAAAATGTAATATATTATGATAATATGTTATAAGAGATTAAATGTATTGTCATACTATGTAAATTAAAATTAAAGAGTTTATTGTTCTAAAGTAAAAATTTGGTTTTATTATAAAGAAACTTCTAGTAAAAACATTTTTAATAAAATTTCAACAAATAAACTGAAAGGTGACGCCATATGAATGATAATTTTTACGGGAAGATAACAGAGCAACTGGAAATGAGACTTATAGAAATCAAGGAGAAAGAGATGCTAGCGGCTGAGTTAATTATTGCTAATGAAAAGTTGATCATTGCTAATGAAAAGTTAATCATTGCTAATAAGGCTCAGGGAGAGTTCTTTGTTAACATAGCTCATGAACTTAAAACACCATTAAATGTTATATTTGCAACAGCCCAGTTATTTAGTATGTATTGCAATAGTGGTTCACTCGATGATAAAAAGGATTCAATAATTGAACATATAGGCTCAATAAAGCAAAACTCCTATAGATTGTCTAAACTTATTAATAACATAGTTGATATAGCAAAAATTGAAGCAGGATTTTTTGAATTGAATTTATCTAATGAAAATATAGTAGAAGTTATAGAAGATATAGTGATGTCTGTAACTCATTTTACTCAATATAAAGGATTAAATATTATTTTTGATACGGATGTAGAAGAAAAAATAATCGCATGTGACCTAGAGAATATAGATAGAATAGTATTAAATCTTATATCTAATGCGATAAAATTTTCAGACAAAGGCGATGAAATATTTGTAGATATTAAGGATAAGAATGAATTTGTTGAGATATCGGTTAAAGATAATGGAATTGGAATTGAAGAAAAGGATTTGGATATGATATTTGATAGATTTAAACAAGTAAATAAATCACTTTCAAGGAATACAGAAGGTACAGGCGTTGGTTTAAGTTTAGTTAAATCAATCGTAGAATTACATGGTGGGAGCATACATGTTGAAAGTGAATTTGGGAAAGGAAGTAAGTTTACAGTTAAACTTCCTTCGGGAAAGGTACTTTATGAAAACATGATATATAGCAGCAACGTTAGAAGTGAAAATGAGAGTATACAAGCGGAGCTTTCAGATATTTATTCGGAGTAAATATTGTGTAAAATGGCTATAAAATATTATAGCCATTTTATTGGTTTGTGGGTGTGCTTAAATAAACAATGCCGTTTATCTGTATATTTACTTTATTAACGCCCCACAGTATTGAAAAACTTAATTATTTATAAAACTAAATCAATTCTGTTTAAAGAAATATAACTTTCAACAATTGAATTAAAGTTAACCAGCTGCCTTATATTATAACTAAGGTTTATGCCATCTACAGTCATACTTGGTTTTCCTGTATATCCATCAACTCCACCAACAGAAATTACTCTTTCAAGCATTTCAATTTCTTTATGATAATTATGTAAATTATTTTTATTTGAAAGTAATGATAATCCAGAGACAATTGCATAAGCGCCCCAGTTAGAAGTGCCTGCTACAATAAGATAGTCACAAGTGCTTTTTGCACATATTTTTTCACCATTTTCAACATACTTCTTTATATCGTTTTCTATATTCCCCATACCTATTTCATTTCCACCATCACCAACTCCAATTGTAACTATACCAAGTTCTTTTGCCATTAAAAATAAAATATCACAGTCTGCAACATATTTTGTTAGTTTTATCCCATTCATATTATAATATTCATCATCAACCGCTCTTCCTGGGCGCTCAATTGAAATTATATGTGTTGGTTTATATTTATATAATAGTTCAGAGTAAAACTTAGAATCACCTAGACCGGGAACTACTTCTAGTTTTCCTTTAACTTTCATTGACTTCATGCATGAATAAACTACTTTACTGCAGTTATTATCAGTTACAATAACAACTTTTTTACCCATTTTTTCTAGAGCATTTGCTAAGGATGCTGTTCCTAAAGGTCCATCATTTTCTGCTGCATTTGCATTACTAATGTAAAAACCAGTTATAAGCATTACTGTTGAGCTATCATACAATTCTTTACATGTAATTGATAAAGCTCCATTTAACAAAACGTTTTCAAGTTTTCTACGTTCAAGAAGGGCACGCATTGTTTTTTCTAATTTATTAAAATAATATTCCATTTATTATTTCTCCTTAGGATAAGATTTTAGTCCATTACGAAATGCCGAAGCATCTACAAATATGTTTTATTATAGCATAAAATTCCAAAATTCTTAAACATATCTAAAAATTCATGTGGACTCTGGGAAGGCTTAGGAGGTATTCATCATACAAAATATTCTGAATTAAGAAATTATAAATCTAATATATTGCAAGGTGGTGATGGAAATGTTATACTTTAGAAGATATATTAAGAAGCTACATGGTTAAAAAAACTAACATATAAAATAAGGGGGATAAAAAGATGAAAAGAAATGTTAAAGTGTTAATTGCAGTGGTTATGGCTATGGGATTGTTAGCGGGATGTGCAAGTAAGCCTGCAGACCCAGCAGCTACTCCAGAAACAAAAAAAGCAGAACAAGCCTTCGTTAATATAGGAACAGGGGGAACTGCTGGCACATACTTTCCACTAGGAGGAGCTTTTGCAGAAATATGGAATAGTTCTATTGATGGTATTAATGCCACATCCCAAAGTACTGGGGCATCTGTTGCGAATATTAACTTATTGAAAGATAAGAAAATTGAAGTGGCCATTGTACAAAATGATGTAGCATGGTATACAGAAAATGGGAAAGAAATGTTTAAAGATGGTAAGTATGCAGATATAAGAGGCTTGGTTACTCTATATTCTGAACCCCTTCAAATTATCACAACAGACCCAAGCATCAAAACCATAACGGACTTAAAAGGTAAGCGTATTGCCGTTGGAGCCATTGGTAGTGGTGTTGAAGCTAATGCTAGACAAATCATAGCAGCTGCTGGACTCGATTTTGATAAAGATATCGATGCAAAATTCCTTTCATTCTCTGAAGCATCTTCGGGATTAAAGGATAAACAAGTAGATGTTGCATTTCTTACAGCAGGAATTCCTACTGCTGCGCTTCAAGATCTTGGTGCTCAAAATGATATAACTGTAATACCAGTGGATGGTGCCATTGCAGATAAATTAATGGAGGATTATAAATTCTTCACAAAATTCACAATCCCTGCCAATACTTATAATGGACAAACTAAGGATGTTCAAACGTTAACGGTTAGAGCGATGTTGGTTGTAAACGCTGATTTGGATGAAGATTTAGCTTATAATATGGTAAAATCTATATATGATAATCAGGATAGAATCGTAGCAGCTCATAATGTAGGTAAAAAGATTACAAAGGAAACAGCTTTAGGCGGAATGTCTGTTACATTACACCCAGGAGCTGCAAAGTACTTTAAAGAAGAAGGAATCACAGAATAAGGAGATTAAAAGTCAATGACAGAATTTAAGGGTAAGGGCACCTTGGGGAAAAAAACATTTATTGTAATCGTTGTACTTATGGTGTTATTATCAATAAAAATTGTTACACATGGAAAAGTACTGATTGTGGAAGATCTAGATGGGCAGGTTAAAAATGAATTTTATCTGCCTGGTAATATTTTTACTTTGGGATATATTCATTCTGTGGAATTAACACCGGCAGAAGAATTGTTTAGAGTAGCAAAAGATAATACACTCATGCTTTATGAAACCATATATGAATCCTTTGGGGTAGGTCTACCCTTCTTAAAAGAGGAAGGGGAGCTTGAGATAAAGGATGGGAAGTTAATATTGAAAGTACAAAGACCTATGGATTCAATTAAACTAAGAGTATCTCCAATTCCAAAGCACTGGCTTAGTATAGGAGATGAGCGTTACGAACTCATTCAACTAATAGATAAGCCAGAGGATTTAGTTGAAATATATGCTGTGGATCGATGGGGTTTTAAAGCTTTCGGGAAATTCTATAAAATATATTAACTGGGTAGTTATTCTTAACCCCCTTTATATCCAAAGGGGGTTAAGAATCCTTTTAATTGTTTATAAAATTTCATATAATGTTTTAGTAGGATAAATGATTAGAAGGATATAGGGAAAGGGGATAAAAATGAGTAAAGATAAACAGTCTGCAGCTGTAGAAGCGAGTTCAAAAGAAGCCAATGATCTTTTGAAAAAATATGATAAGGGGTCGAATTTTCGTGAACTTAAAGGGTTTCAAGGTAAAATATTATCCGCCATCTTAATATGTTTTACTCTTTTTCAATTATACACTGCGATTTACGGTGTAATGGATGCTATGCTACAAAGGGCAATACATTTGGCCTTTGGACTTAGTTTAGTATATTTATTTTACCCAGCGAGGGAATCGTGGTCAAGGGAAAAAATGCATCCCCTAGATTTGGGATTGGCGATTGCAGCAGCAATGTCATGTATTTATGTAGTTGTTTTTTATAAAGACTTGGTACTTAGAGCAGGACGGGTAACCACCATGGATATGGTTGTTGGATCCATTGCTATTTTATTAGTGCTAGAAGCCGCGAGGCGGGTGATTGGATGGCCTATGGTAATTATAGCCCTAGCATTCCTTACATATGCTCTACTGGGTCGGTATGTTCCAGGACAATTAGCCCATAGAGGGGTTGATATAGAGAATTTGGTTCAACAATTATTCTTTACAACTGAGGGTATATTTGGAATACCAATAGGGGTTTCATCCACTTTTATTTTTATGTTCTTGTTATTCGGAGCATATCTTGAAAAAACAGGAATGGGTGAATTTTTCATAGATTCAGCCAATGCTCTTGCAGGTGCTGCACCAGGTGGGCCAGCAAAGGTTGCTGTACTCTCTAGTGCATGCATGGGTACACTTACAGGAAGCTCGGTGGCAAATGTTGTTGGAACAGGAAGTTTTACAATCCCAATGATGAAGAAATTAGGATACAAACCTGAATTTGCTGGAGCGGTTGAAGCCACGGCGTCTACGGGTGGACAATTGATGCCTCCCATTATGGGAGCAGCAGCATTTCTGATGGCGGAATTCACTAATACACCATATATAACGGTTATTGCTGCAGCTACTATTCCAGCTTTATTGTATTATTTTGGAGTTTGGTCTGGTGTTCATTTTGAGGCAAAGAAACTGGGACTTAAGGGAATGTCTAAGGCAGAACTTCCTAAATTCAGTTATGTTATGAAGACAAGGGGTCACCTTATAATTCCAATTATTACTGTTATGTATTTATTAGTGGCGGGATATACCCCTCTTAGAGCTGCATTAGGTGCAATCCTTACGGCTATTGTTGTAGCTGGAATAAAGAAAGATACAAGGTTAAGTTTTAAAGATATTGTTGATGGACTTGAAAAAGGAGCGAAAAGTGCTTTAACGGTTATCGCCGCATGTGCTTGTGCAGGAATTATCATCGGTGTTGTAACCCAAACGGGTCTAGGACTAAAAATGGGATCTGTTTTGGTAGGGATGGCTAAAGGAAATCTTATGCTCACATTGTTCTTCACCATGCTAACTTCAATAGTATTAGGTATTGGTGTGCCTACTACGGCTAATTACGTTATAACAGCAACTATAGCAGCGCCAGCATTGGTGATGCTAAACGTGCCTATACTAGCAGCACATATGTTTGCCTTTTATTTCGGAATTATTGCCGATGTTACGCCACCCGTGTGTTTAGCTGCGGTTGCAGCGTCAGGGGTCGCAAAGTCAGAACCTATGAGGACAGGAGTGCAGGCAACTAGATTAGCTGTTGCTGCGTTCATCATACCATATATTTTTGTATATAGTCCCCAATTGCTATTAATTGATGTGACAGCTTTTCAATTGATTATAATTGTTGCGTCTGCATTAATTGGGATTATATGTGTTGCATCGGCACTCACCGGTTATTTTAAAACAAGTATGTCAATTGGTGAACGTATCCTATTCGCAGTTGGGGGGGTATTACTTATAACAACACATTTAACATCAAATATAGTGGGTATAGTCTTTTTAGTGGGTGTATATATGATTCAAAGATCCAAGGATAAAAATAATTCTAAGGATAAAAAAGGCTTGGTAGTATGATTTAGGATAACAAAAATATATTTTAGTAGAGAACTCTTTGTGAAAAGGGTTCTCTTTTCTTACACAGCGATTCCCATAATAAATATTATCATATCTTTTTATATTCTATTTTTAAAAACAAGTGTTACTAATTATTTTAATGTTGATGTATATATATATATACAGTTTATGGTATAATCTTATAAATATTGTTAAGGAGTGGAGCTATGGAGAGATATCGTAAAATTAATTTTGTAATCATCATATTAATAGCTTTGATCCTTACAGGAACAATAGGATATAAATTTTTACTAAATGTTAGTATTGTAGATGCATTGTATATGACAGTGATAACCATATCAACCGTTGGATATGCGGAAGTTGCTACTATGGATGCAAAAGCAAAGCTTTTCACCATATTTATTATTTTTTTAAGTTTAGGTATTGTAGGGTATTTATTTACCAGCATAGTATCTTCGTTTTTAGAGGGAGATTTAAAAAATGCCTGGAGGAGGAGACGTATGGAATCGCAGATAACAAAGCTAAAAGACCATTATATAATATGTGGAGCAGGTGAAACAGGACAAAATGCCATAAAGCAATTTAAAAGAAGTAATGTCCCTTTTATTGTAATAGATAAAGATGAAGAAAAGATAAATGAACTAATAGGAGATAAAATATATGCTATTCATGGAGATGCAACAGAGGAAGATATATTAGATAAGGCAAGAATAAAGTATGCAAAGGGCCTTATATCTTCATTACCTAAGGATGCTGACAATGTCTATACCGTATTAACGGCAAGAGAAATGAATAACAATTTATATATTGTATCTCGAGCTATAAATAAAAATGCAGATGAAAGGCTTAAAAAAGCAGGTGCAGACAATACAATTTCTCCAAATGAGATAGGAGGATGTAGAATGGCAGCCCTTATGCTTAGACCTACTGTGATTGCATTTTTAGATATAATAACCCATGCTGGAGAGGTGATTTTAGACTTAGAAGATGTTGTTATTTGTGAAAATTCAATTATAGTAAATAAGACTCTTCAAGAGGTGAAAATACCTGAAAAAACTGGACTAATAGTTTTAGCTATCAAAAAAAACAATAGCGATAAGTTAGTTTTTAATCCGAGTTCAGACGAGATACTTAAAATAGGTGATACAATGGTGGTTTTAGGAACTGAAGATCAAGTAATTCTACTAAGGAAAATTGCGAACGATATAGGACAAAGATATTTAAGTTAATAGATCAATTGAAATAAACCAATATTTTAATCTGAAAAAATTACTAACTTCACGAGTTAGTAATTTTTTTTTTTTAGAGTGAAACTTTTTTAAAAGATTATTGTCTAATATATAAGAGAGATTTTATTATCTATAAAACAGAAAAGGTTCAGAAAAAATATAAAATTAATCAGTATACAAGCAAGTCCATTAGAAATTAATGAAAGGGATGTTTAAAATGAAAAGAATACCATATTTAGCTCTATTAGCCTGCATATTTATAACAATTTCAATATCTGCGTGCGGTGAAAAAACAACAAAAAACAATCTAGTTATAGCAAATAAAAGTTCCGAAATTATTAGTAATATAGCAATTCAAAGAGTTGATAAAACTAATGTTAGGGGGAGTGATCTGAAGTCTAACGGTCATTGCTATCTTGATATGGGTATACAAGAAAATTGTACTTACAAAGTAGAATTTGAAGATAAAAACAACCATAGTACACTTAGTAATGAATTTAAGTCTAACTTTAATGAAGATGGAATAGTAAATATAAGTGTTTTAAAAGAAAATGGAAAGTGGGCTATTATTTTAATAAATTGAAAATTTAAAATAAAGGCTATGTTTAATAAAGGTGTTTGGAAATTTACCACTAAGAATCTTCATTTTTTACTCTCATAATATGAAACACTTATTTTTGTACCTATATCTACAAGAGTATTGGCATCAACACTTTGCATAAATATTTTCGTACTGTCATCTTTCTTGTCATCTTTGGAATGTTTGTCCTTAGGAGTTTTGTCCACTTTATTTACAAGGATTTCCTCCCCAAGCTCTAATTGAATGCCGTCTAGAATTTCTGCAGCCTCATCTAGAGTTTTTCCAGTTAATTCTGGGACAGGAATCTGCTGGATTTTTTTTCCTTGGCTTATAACAAAATCTATTTTACCACCTTTTTCATAGGATGTATTTACATTGGGGAATTGATTAATAACTAAGCCTTTAGCGATATTGTCACTATAATTATTTGAAATATTGCCAACTGAAAATTCATTATTAAGTATATTTTGTTTTGCAATATCTATAGTATTTCCAATAAGGGATGGCACAAATTTATTTTCAACTTCAGGTAATGATTCAGCTACCGGTAAGTTTTCATTTTCTTTTGGAATTGTAGTTTCTACAATAGGAGTCGATGCATTAGTAGCGGACCAATCAGATAGAAATTTCACTAAAACCCCGATAATCATAACTAAAATAATTGATGCTATAATTATCATTGCTTTTTTATTTGTACTGGGGGTACTATTTTTGGAAAATACTTTTTTATCTTTTTCCATTATAGGGGGTTTAGGGGCCGTACCTTGACTCATAACCGTTGTTAAGTCATTATTTATATCAGAAGCTATAGCAGCAGCCATAATCTTTGTAGTGTTACTTTCCTCTTTATTTAAGATTACTTTAAAATTAGGATTTTCTTTAATTAATTCGATAATATCGCCCATTTCAGAAGCTGTTTGGTATCTTTTAATAGGTGATTTCTCCATGGCCTTTAAAATTACTTGATTCACATTTTCTGGAATACCTTCGATAATTTCTTTGGGCGGAATAACTGGTTCCTGAATATGCATCATAGCTATAGAAATAGAACTTTCTGCATTATAAGGTACTTTGCCTGTGATCATTTCATACATCACGATACCTAAGGAATATATGTCTGTTCTACAATCTACAAGGTTTCCTTTTGCTTGTTCCGGGGAGAAATAGTGCGCAGTGCCCATAACCTTACTAGAATTGGTCATTGTTCTTGAGTCTGCTACTTTAGCTATTCCAAAATCTGTAACCTTAACTATGTTATCTTCTGTTATCATTATATTATCTGGTTTTATATCTCTATGAATTATATTGTTTTTATGAGCACACTGAAGAGCTTTAGCTATTTGGAGTGATATTTCTAAAGTTCTCGGTGATGTAAGTCTAACATTTTCTTTTATTAATTGCTTTAATGTTTTTCCATTAATATATTCCATAACTATAAAATTAGTCTGGTTGTCTGTACCGACATCATGTACATTCACTATGTTTGCATGTGACAAGCTAGCGGCAGAAGTACCTTCCCTTTTAAATCTTCCCACAAAGTCTTCATCGCTACTTAACTCTTTTTTTAATATCTTTATTGCGACAAATCTATTTAACAAATGACACTTTGCTTTATAAACAATTCCCATGCCACCTTCACCAATTTTCTCTAATAATTCATATCTATTTAGTAGTAATGTTCCTATCATATTTAACCTCCCATGAAAAACGGCGATATGTATATTATACCATAGTAAACACTTATGAGTACCTAACTATTATAAGCAATAGTATTTACTATGCTTAGAAATTTAATTAATGTAAAAGCAAATGTAATTAAGATGGCAGTATTCGGAAGCTATAGAATATTTTTTTATATATTATATATTATATATTGTTATGAAGTGTATGAAGGATAAGTTGATGGTGCTTTATTTTTATAGTTAAGGAATATTTTAAGATTTTTGTAGAATATTATATTTAGTAAGAATTAAATATTATATTATAGTTTATGGAGGGATAATAAATGTCAAATAAGAGTACAATATATGAAATTTTAATAACAGAAGATGGTCTCGATAATTATAAAAGAGATACTATTAGCGCTAAAGATATGGCTGAAAATTTAGGTATTGATAGTGTTATGACTGATTTCGAGTGGGATGAGGATATAAAAACAGGCCTAATTCTTACTGCAAGAATCGTAGATGATATATCAGTAGAAGATGCTTTAGCGGAACTAAAAAATGTTGAATATATTGAAGGTGTCAATGAAAGTTAAATGAGTAAATGAAAGTTAATAGATCTAAAATAATAGAAGAACATAAATTATATATGATTATGACTACTTTAATTAGTGGTCTTAATTTATGCCCAAAATTAAATAAATGGTTTTGCTTTTTATATTTCGTTTGGGTTTTAAAGGACTATGTATATTATGTATTTGTCGTTAAAGTACATTTATGATATAATTTTTAAAGTTATATTTATAATTATTAACAGAAAGAAGGGCTATGGATGCAATTTACGTCATTATATTTTTTAATATTTTTTTCAATTACCTGTATTTTATATTTCATAATTCCACATAAATTACGTTGGGTTTGGCTTTTAATATGCAGTTATGCATTTTATATGAGTGTGAATCCTAAATATGCATTGTTAATAGCAACATCTACTATTATTACATATTTAAGCGGATTATTAATAGACAATGCAAATAAAATAAGCGATGAAAAAAGATCTATTAAAATGAAAAAATTATGGGTCATTGCAAGTTTTTCTAGTAATCTAGGTATCTTATTTCTGTTTAAGTATTTTAATTTTTTTGGTGATAGCATAACACGAGTGCTAAATATATTTAGTATTTCAATTCATATGCCGACATTTAGATATTTGTTGCCCTTAGGAATATCATTCTATACACTTCAAGCACTAAGTTATACTATAGATGTTTATAGAAAAGATGTGGCCCCTCAAAAAAATATAGGGAAATTCGCACTATTTGTATCATTCTTTCCACAAGTGGTTGCTGGTCCTATTGAGAAATCCAAGAATATGTTACATCAGTTTGATGAGAAACATGTTTTTGATTATGATAGAGTTAAAAGCGGTTTATTGTTAATGTTATGGGGTGTTTTTGTAAAAATAGTAGTAGCAGATAGATTAGCTTTACTTGTTAATACTGTCTTCAATAATCCAACCAAGTATAAAGGGTTTTCAATAATAATAGCTACTTTATTTTTCACTTTTCAAATCTACCTTGATTTCATGTCTTATTCAGATATTGCAAGAGGAGCAGCTGAGGTTTTAGGTTTTAGAATAACTAACAATTTTAAGCAACCTTACTTGTCAAAATCAATAAAAGAATTTTGGAGTCGTTGGCATATTTCACTCACTAGTTGGTTTAAGGATTATTTATACTTCCCACTAGGTGGGAATAGGCGTGGCAAATTAAGAACCTATTATAATATTATGATAGTGTTTTTAGTAAGTGGATTATGGCATGGAGCTA
>JBLHPD010000102.1:0-16849 GCA_047624165.1 Clostridium sp.
CAGAGATACGGATTAGCTTACTAAATTTTCAGCTATCAGCTCCTAGGTGATTTTCTATAAACCATCACTATGGGTTTTCCACCTATCCCCACTCTCTGTAAGTTACCTGCCTAAATACTCTTCCTAATCAACGCACTTTATTAGTCATAATTAATATAAATCAATATGAACCTTTAATCATTATATTATAATGATTTTTTATTGTCAATTTTTTTTCAAATATATATATCTTTTCTTATATTTACCATGAAGAAAACATATAAATATTTGAAGATTAAGATTTATGTTACAAAGCAAACTTCTCGATATTGAGTGAATACTACATAAATAGTATCCTCAATACTTGCACTAAATAATTGATTAGTTAAATAGCACATTTTAATAGATATTTGTGCTATAATATTAGTTAAAAATGAAATTTGTGATAGTTCAAAATATAAATTAGCTTAGGAATCGTTTACACAATTGAATTTTTATTTTATCAAACTTTCAAAACATCATCATTACCTTATATTCAATTGCATTTTTTGATGTTTTATATTGACAAGCTTTCATTTTTATAATAATCTCAATCTATTTATATCTTTCATTTAGTTGTATATTGGTAAAAAATCTTTCTACTTCTATATAAGAAGGAGAATTATTACAGCTAGATTATATATTTCACTGGTAATATTATTTTATTCCTAAAAAGGTTAATCAAGTCACTTAGTGGCTTTTAAGCAATTAAAATATATATTTTAAAGGAGGAATTTTATTTTGAAAAATTTAATTTATGTAATTGGCAAAGAAAAACATTCCGAAAAAGATATTAAAGAAATTTTACAAGGCCACTCTGAGGTGAAATTCGTTTCTCTAGTTGGTATTGACTTATCTGGGAATGACACTGATGAACGAATTCCAATAAAAGTATTTTTAGACGACATTAAAGGTTTCTCGAATGGGGTTATTCAAACTGACGGTTCCTCTGTAGTATTGCCCGGAATCGCGACTCTAAACAATGCTAAATTAGACATGCTAGCAGATGCTGATTGTAATTGGTTCATCGACTACAATTATGAGAATATTGACCCTGAAACAGAGTTACCTGTAGGTACATTAAAAATCCCATGTGTATTATTACATGATAATATCCCAGTAGATTCAAGATCTATATTAAAAAAATCCGTTGAAAGCTTTAAAACAACCCTTCTTGATTTATTTAAAGAAAATCCATCTTCTTTAACTTCTTTCGATTTCGAATACAAAGATATTGATAAGCTAATGCTTACTTCCGCTACCGAGTTAGAGTTTTGGGTAAAAACACCTAATGATAAGGCTGATATTGAAGAACTATCTACTTCTCAGGTACTAAAAGAACAATATTGGAGTAAAACTAAAGGAAATGTTCGAACTGCTCTAGAGCAAACACTTCTATTAATGCAAGATTATGGTTTTGAACCTGAAATGGGACATAAAGAAGTTGGTGGTGTAAAAGCTCAAATAGGCGAAGCTGGTTCTCTAACTCATATAATGGAGCAACTTGAAATAGATTGGAAATTTTCAGATGCTATTCAATGTGCGGATAATGAGATGTTTATTAGAAATCTAGTAAAAGAAACCTTTAGACGTAACGGTCTAGATGTTAACTTTTTAGCAAAACCAGTACATGACGTAGCTGGAAGTGGCGAACATACTCATATTGGAATAACTGTAAAATTAAAAAATGGCACGCGAGTTAACTTATTCAATTCAACTAATAAACATTTTATGAGTACTTTAGGTTATGCTTCTATAATGGGAATACTTAAAAATTATGAAGTAATAAATCCATTTGTTTCTTCAACAAATGATTCTTTAAGAAGATTAAAAGTTGGTTTTGAGGCTCCTATTTGCATAGTAACTTCACTTGGTCACAGTGTAGATGTTCCATCTAGAAATAGATCTATCCTACTCGCATTAATAAGAGACCTTGATAATCCTCTTGCTACAAGGTTTGAACTTAGAGCCCCATGTCCACATACCAATACCTATTTAGCTTTATCTACTTTATATCTGGGGATGCTTGATGGAATTGTTTATTCAATTAAAAACAATAAATCTGAAGATGACCTTTTGAAAGAATTATCTAAAGCGCCAGGAGACGACAGTGATTATTTAGAAAAGGATAGAGCTTACAGAAGTGAAGAAGATGTATTTGAATTTTATACAGATGAGCAGCGAGAGTCGTATTTTGGAAAAGCACCTAAAACTGTTTATGAAAATATCTGTGCATTAGATGCATATCCTGAAAAACTTGAAATTCTTAAAGCTTTCGATGTATTTACTACTAGCATAGTAAATAGTTTTAAAATGGCAATAACATCTAGATGGGTTACTGAAATAAATAATAGATTGTTAAACAATTATGCAGATGAAATCCGAAAATGTAAAATGATTCATACTCCTGAAAAGGCTTTGGATTTAGATTTGGCAAATTGGCAAAAAATTAATGATTTAAGGCATTTTCTTATGAAAGATACTTATTCTAAGACTAGCCTATTTACTAAAATAAAAGAAGCTTCCAAATTAGAAAACTATGAAGAACTTTCCGAATTGCAAATACAATTAGATTTACAAATGGAAGATCTTAGACTTTATTATAGTAACTATAAAAAGAATTTGTTAGATATCTAAATCATAAAAAAACACCTCAATTGTAAAAATACAATTGAGGTGTTTTTTTTTATGATTTTAAAAAAATTATTAATATACTATTTTAGTTATTCCTAAACTCTTAAGAATACCTGTTGCAATTGCCTTAGCTACTTTATCTTGGTAAGCTACAGTATTTAATAGCTGTCCTTCTTCCGGATTGGAAAGAAATGACGTTTCTACTAATATAGCCGTAGCATCAGTATTATTTAAAACATAAAATCCCGCAGTTTTAATTCCCCTATCTGTTCTTCCCGTTGCTTTAACTAATTCAGTTTGAACGGCTTTCGCGAGCTTTGCTCCAGCTGCATTTCCACTACAATAGAAGGTCTCAATGCCATGAGCTTGAGGGACCGCGGCATTCGCATGAATACTTACAAAATAATCTGGTTTAGTGTCATTTGAAACATCACACTTTGCTTGAAGACTTTGGGTTTCATCAATTGTTCTTGTGTAAATAGTCTCTACCCCATTCTTAGTTAATATAGCTCCTACTTTTTTAGTAATTGTTAATACTAGATTCTTTTCTGTCCTCTCTTTAAGTCCAACCGCTCCTATTGCTCCTGAATCTGCGCCTCCATGGCCAGGATCTAGAACTACTTTGTAGGTTTTTTTAGTAACATTAATTATGATTCTAACATTCCCATCATAATTTGTTATAACTCCTTCATAGGCGTGAATTCCTAACTCATTTAGAGAAACAGAGGCTTCACCCCATTTTACTGCAACCTCTTTTTCTACGTTATTACTCATAGTAGCTTGCATTGTTTTAGGAAAAGTATATTTGCTACCAGCTTGTAAATTAACAGTTATATCTTGAACTGAAGATATTTCAAAAATAGAGTCATAAGCGGTATCTTTATTTGTAAATCCAGCATAGCTCATTAACCCATTAGCTATAGCCTTTGCAGCATTTTCTTGATACTCTGGCTTACTTAGTAATGCCTCTTCTATTGGATTACTTAGAAACCCTAATTCCAAAACTACTCCGGGACAGCTTGTCTTCTTTAATATATCAAAATTCGCTGTTTCCATTGCTACTTTTATTCCCCTGTCAGCTGCCTCTGTTGCTTTTATTAGTTCACCTTGCACAGAGCTAGCTAGCAACTTATTATTACCACCATCATCTAAGTAATATGTTTCAATACCACTCGCTTCGGTATTTGAAGTACTATTAGTATTTATGCTTAAAAATACATCAGCCTTTGCGTTCTTAGCTATTGTAACTTTTGCATCATCCTCATTAAGCTTGTCCCAAGATACTGAATCGCTGTTTCTAGTATATACTACATTGAATCCTCTTGTTTTTAGTATAGTGCCTAGTTTTAATGCTGTACTTAAATTTATGTCCTTAGCCTTAGCACCATTTTTCCCAGTGTTTAATGTGTAGTACTGAGCTGGGTCAATGCATATAGTCATTTCACTTGGCTTTGTAGGTACCTTTGTTATTATAACTGCACTTTTAGTATTAAACTCCATTCTAACTTCTTTAGGAAGAGGATTACCATCATCAGACTTAACCTTATCCGTAACTACCAAAGTGTATGTCTTATTAGGTTCATAATTTTTTACAGGACTTACTATTACATTTTTATTGTTACTACCTAAACTAACATTAATATCTACATAATTATTATTTTCTCCGACCACTTTAATATTTGTGGTATTCACAGTACTATAACTCAAAGATTTATTAAAACTAACTGTCCAAGGCTTACTAACTACCACATCTTTTTTAGTCCCCATGTCTGTATACGTACTAGCCTTAACTATCATTTGCATAGGTATACTCATTGCAAAAGTTAAAATCATAATTATAAGTGCTTTAAAGATATTTTTCATATAACCCCTCCTAAATCGTCATCGTTTCAATTTTTAATTATTTATATTATTATTCATATCATTATTTAGATAATTTTAAGTATGTATGGAAATTATGGAATTAATTATGAGTCAATTATACTATACTTTTCTTCTTATCACTATAATTTATAAATATTTTTTTAATATTTTCTAAAAATGCATTAAAATTCAGTATATTTAGTTTTATAATGGTGTATTATTACAATGAATGTGTCATCATAGAATAATAAACAACCATATAAAATATTATCTCACTATACACTACGTCCCATTTAACTATTGGTTTCAATTTATATGAAAAAATAAAAAAATTGTTAAATAAAAGGAGAATTTACATGAAAATAACTTGGCTAGGTCATTCATGCTTTCTTTTGGAAAATTCAAACGGTAGGAAGCTTTTAACAGATCCATTTGATACCACTTTAGGATATGAACGTTATAAAGGTAGTCTTGATGTTGTAACTATAAGCCATCAACATTTTGATCATAATTATACTAAAGGCCTATCAGGTAATTATAAAATTATAGATAAAATTAGCGATTTCTATGAATGTGATATTCCTATAAAAGGCACCCCTTCTTATCACGACAAAGATAAAGGTGCAAAACGAGGTGATAATATAATATTCACTTTTAGAATGGATGGGTATACCCTATGTCATTTAGGAGATTTAGGTCATGCTCTTTCAGACGAAGATATTGAAGCTATTGGGAGTGTGGATATATTATTTATACCAGTAGGTGGCAATTATACCATTGATGGTAAAGAAGCTTCAGAAGTCACTAAAAAGATAAATCCCAAAATAGTTATACCCATGCACTATAAAACTCCATTAGTATCCTTTCCCATAGATGGGGTAGAAAAGTTTCTTATGTATATGAAGAACGCCTCAAAAATAGACAGTAATACTTTAATAATTAATGATGAAATAAAGGAATCAATGTCTGTTAAAATATTAAATTATATTTAAATAGAACAAACAAAGTAATATATTGCTAGAAATGCTGCTTCACTTCACTAAGAAATTCTAAATATATTTTCTTAAAATATCCTAAAAATCACAAACTCGCTATCGCTCAAACATGTGATTTTCTTAACGGATATTCCAATAAAATAAATTAAGAATTGCTAAGTTCGTTCAAATAGCATTTTACGCAATATATTACTTTTCAGTATGTTAAAGGATTGAAATTTTATGTTTATTTACTCCATAGAATGATTTCATTTTCCAAAATACTTTTTTGAACATCAATGATTCTCTGATTGGAGGAACCTGTATACTTACTAGCATCTATCTTTAATTCTTCATTAAATCTACCATCAACAAGTACATCTATGAATCTTAGTAGCCTTAGTTTGTCTCTATCTTCACTTTGTATTATCTCGTCATAAGTGTATCCAGTATAACACCAAATATTTAATCCTAGTTTTTTAACTTCCTCTGACAATTTTGATAAAGCTGTTGCACTTTCAAAAGGTTCTCCTCCAGAAAAAGTAACCCCTTTTATTATGGGCATATTCTTCTTTATCTTTTGTAGGATATCATGTACTGAAGTAGAATCCCCGTAATTAAAGTCTTGCATGAAATCATTTTGACAACTTTCACAGTTATGCCTGCAGCCAGATACAAAGACTACGGCTCTCATTCCATCTCCATTGACTAATGAGTTTTCTAAAAATCCGCCTATTTGAAGATTCATTGATTACACCACCTTTTATAAAATAATGCATATTCAAAAATAACCAGCCAACATGCTAATTTATTTTGCATTCTTTCATATGCCTAAGTGCAATTTTTAATAGGTAGCTATATGCCTAGCCGTATGTGATATTCTATCCGCTCTCTCTGCTGTTTTCCCACTACCAAATCTCTCATCCAAACTTAAGTAACCTGTTACTCTTGAAATTCCTTGTATATTAGAACTTCCGCATTTGCTACATTTACAAGCTCCACTTTGGAGATATGTTCCACAATCTTTACAATATCTTATATGAAAATTTATGCCCATATAACTAATGTTCGTTTGCTTATATGCATAATCTAATATGTCCATTATGATTTCTTCTGTTGGATAATCGTCAAGTTCAATATAACTAATATGTCCACCATTGCATAATTTATGATAAGGTGCTTCAATATCTATTTTCTCCCTTATAGATACTGGGCATCCTACTGGAACATGATAGCTATTTGTATAATATTCTTTGTCGGTAACCCCTATTATTTCTCCAAAAACAGCCTTGTCTTGCAGAATAAATCTACCACTTAGCCCTTCTGCCGGCGTAGCATAAGTGCTCCAATTAAGCTTAGTTTCCTCTATTAACTTGTCAGTATACGTTCTTATGTAGGATATTATTTTGACTCCTAATTTTTCAGAATCCACGCATTCCCCATGATGTTTTCCTGTTATTGCCACCAGTGCTTCAGCAAGCCCTATGAAACCAATAGCCCATGATCCGTTCTTTAAAATAGGTTCTATTGAATCATTAGATGTTAACCCTTCACTACCGAGCATTAGACCTTCCCCTGCTACAAAAGGTAAATCCTTAACCCTCAATTTTTTAAGCACTTCATATCTATGCATAAGTGCTTCTCTAGCAAGTTCTAACTTAGCGTCAAGTAATTTATAAAACTTGTCTACATCTCCCTTAGCTAATATGCCGAGTCTAGGAAGGTTTAAAGTTACTGGAGCAATATTACCTCTCCCTTTCGTTCCCGCCTCTCCGTTAACATTAGAACAAATATAAGTACGGCATCCCATGGTTGCCGGAGTAATCCCCTGATCATAGTAGAATTTATTAAAATCTGCATCTAAATTCATAAAGGTAGGATTCATTCGTTTGCTAGCAACACGACAAGCGAGCTTATACAAATAATGATACGGATCCGCTTTTTCTCTATTAACTCCTTTTTTAACTCTAAAAATTATATTTGGAAATACAGGTTGTTCGCCTTTTCCTAGTCCTTTTTCATATTCTGTTAAAAATATTTCACATACAAGGGCCGCGTCTTTAGATTCCGGTATTCCAATATTCATTGAACTAAAAGGCACTTGTGATCCAGCTCTGCTATGCATTGTATTTAGGTTATATACTATGCCCTGCATAGATTGTTCTACAGCTCTTCTTAATTTACGCTGCGCAAATTCGCAAATTTTGTGCTCGTCTACACCAAGTTCTCTTAGTTCTTGTCTAATTTCTTGCCTTGTATACTCTATAAATGATGCCATATCATTATCAAAATCCGGATGTGACTGGCCTCCAAACATATCATTCTGTGTTGATTGAAGTAAAATACATGAAAGTTCTGCTGCAGACTCTATTCTTTTTGCTTTTCTTATATATCCGTAGCCTGTGTTAAACCCTCTTTCTAAAACTTCCTTTGTTGGTATATGCAAACAATTTACAGTTAAATTGTAGCTATCTAGATCATGGTAGTATACGTCACCATTTTCATGCGCTTTTGCTAAGAGCTTTGGCATCACAGATAAATTATGCCATTTATTTGATTCACTAGCAATTCTAAGCAGCTTAGAACTAAAGTTATTTCCCACATTAGCATTATCTCTGTCTGTCTCTACTCCTATTTTCTCTATAGCTTTCATAAGGTCTGATTTTATTTCGCGAACCCTGTCACGTTCACGTCTATAATTAGAAAAGGCTACTCCAATAGTCTTATACCCATTTTGTAAAAGTGTATCTTCAACAATATTCTGTATTTCTTCAACAGTTAGTTGATGTTTATTCAAATCCTCAATTCTTTCTATAACCTTTTGCGTTAATTCTATAACTTCACTTTCTTTTAAATTAAAGGCTATCTCATCCATAGCGCCCTTTATGGCATTCGTAATTTTTATTGAATTAAACTGGACCTCTCGTCCATCTCTTTTGACAACATGTAACATATTTTGAACCTCCAAAGCACAATATCTTGTTCTTGTACTTTGTTATTATACTCTAGTAAAAAATTTATATCAATTTCAAAATTACCTTCTGTGATATAATACACCCTATTAAGTTTTACTTATCTCAATATCCTTTTGTTTTTTATCATTATCGCATTGTTGACATTATACTCTATCCTATGCGCTAAGTTTTGATAAATCAAATTCAAATAAAATAGTATAAAAAAAACATTAAAAGCCAAACTATATTTGCAGCTTAAAACAAACACTATTATAAATATATTTATTTTATTTTTAAAAAACTATTTAAAAATCTACTAAAGTGTAGTATTATAATAGTTATGTTGCAAATGTTACAAATTTTTTTATTCAGGAGGAAAGTTATATGAAAACAGGTACAGTTAAATGGTTTAATTCAGAAAAAGGGTTTGGATTCTTATCCGTAGAAGGAGAAGAGGATGTATTCGTACATTTCTCAGCTATTCAAGGAGATGGATATAAATCATTAGAAGAAGGACAACAAGTTCAATTTGAAATAACTACTGGCGCTAGAGGCCCACAAGCTTCAAACGTTACTAGAGTATAATTCAAAATCTAAGGTAATCTATAATATAAATTAATTGTAGAAGAACCACCTATCACAATGTGATAGGTGGTTCTTACTTTAGTTACATGATATTAATTAATTCTGTCAATGCTATTTCATACTATCCATAAAAAACATTATAACTTTCGTGAATATAATAGTGTTCTTTGTTAAAACTATAATAAATATAGTTTATATCATGAAAGGATGTTTTTATAATGTTTGGAAAAATAATAGATATGAGCAATACAGATGCTTTTATAAATTTTTTAGATGGGACTAGTATAAACGTAAGCCTTGCTCGTTTACCTAAAAATTCAAAAATAGGAGATTCTATTGATTTAAATATTGATGCTCCTACTAGTATGCTTAATGACTCCATGATAAATTTTCTTTGATTAAATTATAATAATAAAAAGTTGTATTTGTTTTACAAATACAACTTTTTATTATTTTTAAAAATTCAACAATTAAACGACTTTAAAAATTATCAGGTTTTTTATCCTCAAAAATTTCAATATTCCATCCTTTATCATATTTCGCCACTACGTAATACACCTTTTCTTTCTCACTAATCGAAGTCTTAATAGTTACAGAGGATTTATATATAGTAGCTTTATATCCTTCTGTCTTAACCTTTATTAACACATCATAAGCTGCATTTTTATCTTTTAGTAAAACTATGTTAAATTTATTTATTAACTTATTTTTAAAGGCTTCTAAATCAGTTGATAATATAAATTTAGCTGCTGAATTATCTTCACTTATATCAAGAAGTATTTTTTTACTTTTAACATCACCTTTTATATAATTATCTAACATCTTTAAAATTGAATCATAATATACAGTGTTAAAATCTATAGGTTTTCTAATATTCCAAAAGTTTTGTATGATATCATTGTCAATTCTTTTAGATACAATATAGCTTTTATCTGCACTATATAGATTGGCTCCATCTTTATCATCCAATCCCGCTATATAATTGAATTTGTAAACTTTATCCATGCCCTCATACATTTCAAATATATAATCAGACTCTAGCGTTGATTTTACATTTACTGCTTTAGCTGATGATAAAATTTCATATAAATCTTTTATGGCTATTTCATCATTAACCACAAATCTAAAGCTTTTATCTCTAGTACTTTGTATTATTATCTTTTTAATTCTGCCCTGCTTAATATACTCAAAATCATTATTCTTTACTCCAAGCTTTACTTTGATTTGATCAAAGCTTTTACATCCTGTAAATATAAATGCAGCAATAATGATAACCGAAAATATAATGAGCCTGTTTTTACTTTTGTGCATTTGTTATCCTCCTAGCCACTCTATGCATACTTACACCTTTAGAAGTCTTATTTCAGCCGCATACCGCAATAAAACACTAAGAGAAGCATAATGCTCCTCTTAATTAAATTATAATGCTTTAAAAAGTTTTAAGCAAATTAAATTGCTTTAACTAAATTAAATTGCTTTAACTAAATTAACTAAATTAACTAAATTAGATCATTTAAGATAATTTTAGTTGATTTTTAAAGTTCCAACTATACTTTCAAAAATAGCTCCATAAGCTTCTTTGAAATTAACATTTCTTGTGAAAAATGAAAATCTATAAAACTCTTTCCCACCATCAATAAAATATTCATAGGCCTTGTACCAATTATTATCAGTTACATTAATTAAGTATTGCACTAAGTATGCTTTTCTATCATTTATAATAATATCATCTATTTTATAATTTTTAATTATGTTTTGCTCCTGTGATATATCTTTGCTACTATCTAGAAATGCTTTTAGATCCTGCTTATTTTTCCACACTTCTACAAATCCATGAATAACTGCATCAGATGATTGAAAATCATTATGATACATAATCTCATCGCCAGGGAATTTTTTTTCTTTAGTTGTCCATCCCACCGGCAGTTTATAACTAACTCGCCCATTTAAAGCCCCATAATCGTTAATCAAGTTAATATTATTCTCTAAAAGAATGGTGGTTTTTAACTTGTCATCAAATTGTTTTGATATCCCCAATAGTGTAATCATAAGCCCTATGATTATCACTATAATTCCAACTTTTTTTCTGTTTATAAATATAACCTTCAATGTACCCCTCCACAAATTAATATTAGTATACTATATGATACATATTAATATAATATTAAAAAATTAAATGTGTGACTAAATTATATAGTCACACATCTTATTTTTTTAATGTTATTTTTTTAAAGGGACAACAATTGTAGATTTTTTGAAATCATAAAACATCAGCCAATGTCCCATTTCGTCATCTTCACTATCCGATATCCAAGTTACAAAACCAGTTTTACCACCATAAGGCTGATGAGATTTAGCTCGGCTTCCAGGTATTCCATAAACAATATATTTCATTTCCCCACTTGAATCACATTTATATCCCAGCATAAAGGATTTATAGTTTCTAATATATGGATAGTAACAAATCATAGGGTAATATGCTATTGTATATTTATTATAGTCGCTCAAATCGTACATATTTTCTAAGTTGTTAACTGGTACCTTATACCACTTACACCATTTAATTTCTTTAGAAAAATCACGAATTTCTTCAAAATCTTGCGCTACTGACTTGAAAAAATCTCCCATAGCACCTTTTGGATACGTTTGTTTATCTTGTTTTTTATTCTTATGTCTATTAACATCAGACCCATCTTCAACTTCTTTAACTTCAGTGTCTTGTTCCAATTCATCTAAAATCTCGACATTTTCAGTTGTACCTCTTAGTTTAGCATCTGCTTCTTTATAGGCTTCTGCTTCTTTAAAGGCTTCTGCTTCTTCATCTTCGTTCTTTTGTACTTCTATATGTTCATGCACTCTATCATCTTTTTCTTCAGTTTTTACTTTAATCAATTCAATACTTTGCTCATATTCATCAAATTCATTAGTTATCTCAACTGTTCTGGTCTCATTCTTTTCCTTGTTGCAATCCGCAATTTTATAGTTTTTCCATTCATTGGGTTTGTCTGTTGTTGAGAATCCACTCATTATTGAAATCACATTAGCATCTAAAAACTTTACAATTGCAGCTCCAATAATTTTATCAGCTGAAATACCAGTATCTGCTATATTGCCTATATCATATTCATGACAAACGTCTACCCTACCAGAATCGTCTATGTTCAATTTACCTAGTTTTATAATTTTATTTACATCTTTCTTACCACATATTAAAATCATGTAATAAGGTTGTTTTTCTTTCCTTAAGTTTTGCACGTAGTATGAAATCTTACATTTATTACTTTTCATTTCCAGCTTTGCATATCCAGAAGGAATTTTATCAGAATTTAAAGAATAGCCTTTTTCATCTTCTTGTAATATAATAAAGTACCTACTATAACTTTTTTTAGGTGTCACCTTCTTTTACCTCCATATAAAACTTATTCATTATACTATATGAAGTATATTATAAAAAATGAACAAAATTTTGAAATTTATTTTACAAGTCCTATTTCATCTGAAAGATTAGCAAACTCTTGAAGTGATAAAGTTTCGCCTCTTCTATTCGAATCTATGTTTGCTCTTTCAAAACATTTCTGTAATTCTTCTTTGGAAATCCCTATATCTTTAATCCCATTCCATAAAGTTTTTCTTCTCTTATTAAAAGACTGCCTTACTATAGAAAAAAATAACGCTTCATCTTTCACCTTAACTTTAGGTTCCTTTAATTTATCTAGTCGTATAACAATAGATTCTACCTTAGGTTGTGGCAAGAATGCTGATGCTGGCACAAGCCTTAATATTTCTGTATCACAGTAATATTGAACTAATATTGAAAACGCTCCATAAGCCTTGCAATTAGGCTCAGAATCTATCCTCACTCCAACTTCCTTTTGTATCATTATAGTTAAAGATTTAAAATTATAGCCCTTGGTAAGCAAGTTAACAATTATTGGAGTAGTGAGATAATATGGTAAATTAGCAACTAATTTTACAGATTTCTCATCTCCAATTAACTCATTGAAATCTACTTTTAGAGCATCCTTATGAATAAGTTCAAAATTATCGAACTCTTTAAGCTCCTCTTCTAAAATAGGGAAAAGTTTTTCATCCAATTCTATAGCACAAACTTTTTTAGCTCTCTTTAAGAGTGCTCTAGTTAATGTTCCAAACCCAGGTCCTATTTCAATAATAAAATCTTCTTTATTAACATCCGCTCCATCTACAACGTCGCCCAGCACAGAGTCATCTATCAAAAAATTCTGGCCGAGTCCTTTCTTAAACCTAAACTCATATTTCTTTGCAACCTCACTAATGGTCAAATTTGCCATAATTCATCTCCTTATCTATTTTTTTCAAAGCTTCTATAAATTCTTCTTTTATAATCCCATAATTGTTTAATCTAGTTATAAATTGCGATGAATTACCGTATCCTATACCTAACTCATTTCCTAGCGCATGTCTTCTTTCCTTTGCGCGACTATCAGCTGTTAATTTAAAAAATATCATATCTTGAACATCAAATTCTTTTCTTTTCTCTTGAACTTCAAATTTCGCAGTTTGGAGCGCTCTTAATATAGTTTCAGGTGATGCATTTTCAACACCTATATCCCCATCTTTAGTACCTTCCTTTTTAGATATGTATGCATGTTTTACATTAGCTACTCTTTTAGAAATTATTTTTCTTATTTTTTCTCCAGCAAAGTCTGGATCCATAAAGATTATTACACCTTTTCGTTTTTGAGCTTCTCTTATTTTATTAATTATCTTTTCGTTAATACCAAAGCCACCTACAGAAATCAGTTCAGCTTCTACCGCTCTTTTAACTGCTGTAATATCATCTCGTCCTTCAACTACTATTACTTCTTTAATCATATTATCCTCCACACTATACTAAACTAAGGCCTCCCCTATGCTTATATAATCATAGAAAAACGCTATCCCTTAGTATTTCTTTTTATTACTGTAACTATAATACCATTTAACTTATTAATAGTGAACCGTAAAACAAAAAAAAGGAGCTTATGCTCCTATTTTAAAATATAAATATCTACTTTTCGCGATCCCCAATCCCACATTTCATCAGTAGAACTGAAATACAAATCTATATGATCACCTTTTATAGCTCCACCTATATCTTCTGCAATTGCATATCCATATCCGTCTACCCAGACCTTCGTTCCTAGTGGAATAACTCTAGGATCTACAGCTATAGTACTATAGCCATCAGCGTCTCTTTTTGCCCTTGCGCCAGTAGAAGTTATACCAAAATATGGATCACCAGGACTTTTACCAGTACAATTAAAATCAGCAGTATATGCTGTTGCCCTTACATTCATCTTCTCAGTATAACTAATATCGCCTCCACGGGATGGTGTATATACCCCCACGGTGCCTAATGCAATTATTTCTTTAACAGGCTCTGATTCAAATTTTTCACTGACTAAATTTCTAGATATTTCTTTGCCATTTTCATAGACAACAGCTGAAGTAATAACCTTCTGGCCTATTTTGCCCTTTTGTATGACCTTTTTCACACCTTCATTTAGTTCATCGCTGTTTTTAAATTCAGTTACATAATTAGTCGTTTTAATTTCCTTTAGGGTCTTAGTATTTACTCTTGTTATTTTTACTTGTAACCCTGATTTTAACGGTTCACTTTTTAATGGAGTAATCTTATCTTCCTCATTTAATACAATTTTTTCAGCTTTTAGCATATCCTCTACTGTATTTTCAGCAGTTTGAATATTTAATTCTTTCCCATCAACTGATACTTTAACCTCCACAGCTTTTTTTATATATATTTTGTCTCCGTCTTTTACTTTACTGTCTAAACTTACCGTTATTTGATCTTTTGCCCCTAGTGCTATATTATTATTTTTTAGTATTTGAGTAACATTACTTTTTAAAGTTATAACTTCTATAGATTTACCGTCAACGATAACAGATATAACTTTTTTCATATTAAATAAAGTCACTGTAATACATGTCAATAATAACATTACTACAAAAGCTGTCTTAGGGCCATTTGAAAAATAGTTCTTCAAATTATTTTTCGCATTTTTCATTATAAAATTCCCTCCCTTTGTCAAGAGTACTTTGACATTATACTTTAAAGTATGAACTATGTCAAATTACGAACCATTACTCTTGGTTTTGACTGTTAATGCATCTTTGTGCATACAATTATAATATTAAATTATAATTCTAAAATAAATTAGTTAACCCAGCCTTAAGGGTAATTTAATAAAAATATTCTTTACCATTTAAATTATATGTTTAACGTTAAATTTTAATTACCAATACATGTTTATAAGATTATTATATACACCGAATATAATCATTATATGCTATTTGTAAATTTTTAACAATTGTTTTATATTGGAAATTGTTGCAGTTTCAATTTCTTCTATGGTTTTGCCTTTAACTTCTGATATTTTTTCTATTATGTACTGAATATAATCTGATTGATTTCTTTTTCCTCTATGGGGAGTTGGTGCCATATATGGACAATCCGTTTCTACTAGTATCCTATCCATTGGTACAACTCTTGCAACATCTAGTGTCTTTTTTGCATTTTTAAATGTTATAACTCCAGTAAACCCTATGTAATAGCCTAATTTTAAACACTCTCTTGCAAATTCAACACTGCCAGAGAAGCAGTGAATAGTGCCTATCACCTGTGGGAATTCTTTTAATATATCTAAAGTATCCATGTGAGCGTCCCTATCGTGAATAACCACCGGTAATTTAAGTTCGCGTGCCAGCTCCATTTGAAGTCTAAATGCTGCCTTTTGAATTTCTCTATGTGGGTTTTCTTCATAATAATAATCTAATCCTATTTCTCCTATAGCTCTAACCTTTGGACCATTTGCTAAATTCCTTAGTTCGCAAATAACTTCCTCATTAACAATACCCGCATATTCAGGGTGCACACCTACTGCCGAATATATAAAATTATATTTATTCGATAATTCTACTGACATTCTTGAGCTATCCAGTGATGCACCGCAATTTAAGACTCCTATTACTCCTTTACCATTCAAGCCTCTAATTACTATATCTCTATCCTCATTAAAAGCATCATCATCATAATGTGCGTGTGAATCAAATATCATAATTAATACTGCATTAAACCTCATAATTTTATAAGTTTAATTACAGTTTCACCATCCTTTCTTTGTTAAATCATCATTCATTAAAGTGTACCCAATATAGGAGCTAATATGCCCATAATTGAACCAAGTAGGGCCCCTAGCCAAGTTATAGCGTTTAACTCTTTCCTAGCAATTTCTAATATTATTTCCTCCGAAAAAGCTACATCAAATTCATTAATTTTATCTTCAACAATCTTTGCTACATCTAACACTTCAATTACATCAGAAGCTTTATTCTCTATAAATTTATTGTATAGGTCTTTAACTACTCTAGAAATAGCTTGGGGCACTTTATCCCCCTTTCCTTTAAATATTGAGCTCATCTCTATATCTACTATTCTATTAATCATTACAGAAACAATTTCTGTAATCTTTATTTTCACAGAATTACTTTCTGCCATAGCTTCTACTCGGCCCTTTATAAGTTCTTCTATTGTACTTTTATACTCTATTCCTGTTTTCAAAAGCAGCTCCTCAATAGATATATAATTGTTAAACTTATCCTCAAGCATGCCTACGGTATTTCTAATAAACTTTTCATCTGCAATTTTTGCTGTAAACAAGTTAATTAAAGGTTCTATAGCATCGTCAAGTCCTTCCCTGGGCAGTTCTGATAGCACACTAGATATCGAATTCTTGAGCAATTTGTCTATTACATCATTAATAATTAAAGCTATATCATTAT
>JBLHPD010000103.1:0-16807 GCA_047624165.1 Clostridium sp.
ACATAATAGTATGTTATTTTAAAGTAATGAATTAAAAGATTTACTGGAAAATAGTTTAAAACATAATTTGTGAAGGAGATAAAGATGGAAAAGGATATGAAAATTGCAGTTTTGATAGATGCTGATAATGTGTCTGATAAATATATAAAATATATAATTGACGAAATTTCAAATCATGGAACCCCTACTTATAAAAGAATTTATGGTGATTGGACCAAGCCTCAACTAGCTTCATGGAAGAATGTATTGCTTAATTATTCAATTAGTCCAATACAACAATATAGTTATACCACGGGCAAAAATTCAACGGATGCAGCTCTTATAATTGATGCCATGGATATACTCTATTCAAATAATGTTGATGGGTTTTGTATTGTGTCTAGTGATAGTGATTTTACCAAACTGGCAGCCCGCCTCAGAGAAGCTGGTATGTATGTTATTGGTATGGGAGAAAAGAAAACACCTACGCCTTTTATCTCAGCTTGCGAGAAGTTTAAATATCTTGAAGTATTAGCTTCAATGCCGCCAAAGAATGTTGAAACAACGACTAATAAAGGAGCTCAAATACAAGAAGAATCAAAAGGTGGTATGATAAGTTCTGATAAACTAGTAGAGGCTATCAAAACTATTATCACTGAGATTTCAGATGAAGATGGTTGGGCATTTTTAGGTGAACTAGGTAGTACTCTTAATAAGAGGTATCCAGATTTTGATACCAGAAACTATGGTTATACAAAGCTTACACCTTTTGTAGCTTCTTTAAATATTTTTGAGATTAGATCAATAAGGACTAGTAATCCAAGTATAAGCCTTAAATATATTAGAAATAAAGTATAAAAAATGAAAATAAAAATCCGATGAGATTAATATCTTATTGGATTTTTGTTTTGAAAAAGAAGAGTAATGATTAGGTATATTAAAATAAACGTTCCGAAAATCGCACTTTTAGTCTGTTATTTTCATATGATAAAGAGATAATGGAACAAGCTTTATGTGAAATTTGATGAATTATGAAGTCAGATTTACTGTGCATACATTAAAAGTTGGCTTGAATTCACTTGAAATATAGTATAACATTTAAAAAGGGGAAATTATGTTTGTAAATACTATAATTGGTAAGAACAAAGGGGAGAAGATGAATTATAATGAAAAAAAAGTTTTTTATAATAAGTGCATTTATAAGCGTTATTTTGATTGGAGTTATAGGTCATAAGGTGTATTTTAGCAAAACAAGTAATAAACCTGCCATGTTTACAGATAATGATTCTATTCAATATATGTCTAAGGTGGACTCAAATTATTTTTATATCTATAAGGACAATATGTGGCAAAAGGAATTTATTAAAGGCGTAAATATTGGGGCAGGAAAGCCAGGATATTTCCCTGGTGAATTCGGCGTTACAAAGGAAGATTACTTAAGATGGTTTAAGTATATTAGTGACATGAATTCAAATACCATTAGAGTGTATACAATATTAAAGCCGGATTTTTATAATGCCCTTTATGAGTACAATATAAACACAGATAAACCACTATATTTAATTCAAGGAGTATGGATTAACGAAGTAAATATAATTAAATATAAAGATGCTTATAATCCGGAAATTGAGAATAATTTTAAAAAAGATATAGAGATGACAATTGATGTCTTGCACGGCAACAAAATAATTAAAAAGTCACCAGGATATGCGTATGGAATTTATGAAAAAGATTTGTCACCATATGTTTTGGGATATATTTTAGGAATAGAAATAGATCCAGAGCTTGTAGCTACAACTAATATTAATAACAAAGATAAAGTTAAATTTGATGGTAAATACCTATACAGCGCGGATGCTTCACCTTTTGAAAACTTTCTATGTGAGGCTGGAGATAATTGCATAGACTATGAAACTAAAAATTATAAAATGCAAAGGCCAGTAAGCTTCACAAATTGGCCAACTACCGACGTGCTTAGCCATCCCAATGAACCATTTCCAAGTGAAGATGCAGTAACAGTCAATACGGAGAATATAAAGAAAAAAGATACCTTTAAGACAGGGCTTTTTGCATCTTATCACATTTATCCCTATTATCCTGATTTTATGAATTACCAGAAGGAATATATAAATTTTAAAGATGAAAATGGAAAGATAGATACCTATAAGGCCTATTTAAATGATTTAAAGAAAAAACACAGTATGCCTGTTTTGGTTGCAGAGTTTGGTGTGCCTTCTGCCAGGGGAAAGGCACATGACAATATTTATATGGGATTTAATCAAGGAAATGTATCAGAAAAAGCTCAAGGGGAAATGGATGCATTTTTGATGAGCGATATATATGAAGAAGGTTATGCAGGAGCTTTAGTATTTGCATTTCAAGATGAGTGGTTTAAAAGAACTTGGAATACTATGGAGTTAGATTTGCCAGAAAGAAGAGCTTATTGGAACAATCAGCAGACAAATGAACAGCATTTTGGATTATTAGCCTTTGATTCAGGTGAAAAAGAAAGTCCTTGTTATGTAGATGGAGATGTATTGGAGTGGGAAGGTAGCGTTCCTGTATCTGAAAACAATGGAACACAGCTTTATGTGAAATCTGACGAAGCCTATGTTTATCTTATGGCTAAGAGCTCAAAATTTAATTTTGATGTGGATAATTTAATTATTCCTATAGATACTTTGCAAAATCAAGGAAATCTAAGTTATAAGGGTGCTAAATTTAATAAAGCTGCTGATTTCATTATATCTATAAATGGAAAAGGTAATTCACAAATACTTGTAGATCCTTATTATGATAGTTATCAGTATATTTATGGTGAAAAGCTTAATTTGATTCCCCAAAATGAAGGATATGATATAAAAAATAATGGCAGGTTTGGACCTATGTATTTATGCCTAAATAAGCCCATTTATTTGCCGGAGGATAAAGTTAAGAAGCCTATTAGCAGATACGAAACAGGGAAACTCCACTATGGGAATGGGAACCCTAAAAGTAGTGAATATAATTCCCTTTCAGATTTTTGTGTAAAAGATAATGTAGTTGAAATAAGAATACCATGGCAACTTCTTAATGTGATGGACCCATCAGCAAAAATGATTATGAATGATTTTCACGTAGATGGTATAAAACCTATTAAAACAGAGGGGATATATGCTGGAGCGTACATCTTAAATGATAATAACACAAGCTTAAATATGGAAATGAATTTTTATAGCTGGAACCCATGGGAAATTCCTATTTATCATGAAAGATTAAAACAATCCTACTATATTTTAAAAGAGGCTTTTAGTAAATATAAATAAAGAGGTAAAAATATGAAAAAAATAAAAGTTTTAAAAAAGATTTGTGGTACAAGTTTAGTAATTTTACTCATATTAGCATCTCCATTTATAATTTGGAAGGCTAAACCATCAAAAATTCTTAATGTGATTATAATTGATAAAACAGTTCCTGACGCCACTTATAGAGAGCATAAAGGTTTTATGTGGATATTAAATAATTTAAAGATTAAAAATGGAGATCTAAATACAACTTTTAGTTATGACAAAAATTACTACGGATTTTTCCCCTTGCCAAATGAAAAATATATAACAAAAGAGCTTCCAGAAGATATTGGAAAGCCTAATCTCATATACCTTACGGATACTTATGGGGTGTATAATGATGATTTTTATAAAAATAATTCTATAGGAAATAAAGCTCCAATGATTTATGGAGGTACAAAGGGCCCAGAAGTAGATAAAATTAAAAATGCATTAAATAAAAATACAATAATAGGTGAATTCAATACTCTAGCTAGCCCAACGGATAGTAAAGCAAGAGAATCACTACAAAGTATATTCGGCTTAAGATGGAATAAATGGATAGGTAGATATTTTTCTGAACTTTCAAAAGATAATATTGAATTGCCTTATTGGATGCAGGAGAATTATGCAATGCAGTACGGGGAAAAGTGGAACTTTAGTGGAGCGGGCATAGTTTTAGTAAACTCAAATGATACAATTATAGTGCTTCGATTAGATGTGGAGCTTGCAAAAGGACTCAACAAAATAAATTTTACACCTAATGCACAAAACGAATTCCATATTAAAAACAATGTGAATTATTATTATTGGTTTGAAATATGTAAAGCAGATAAAGACGCTGAAATCCTTGCTAAATATACGCTAGACGTAACAAAAGAGGGACAAAAAATATTAGATAAATATGATTTGCCAACTGAGTTTCCAGCTATTGTGCGTAAGACTGGAAATTATACAAGCTATTACTTTGCGGGAGACTTTGCAGACAGTAATTCTACACCAAAAGTTTATAGCGCAGTAGGAATGGAGTTAATAAACAAAATAACTACATTTGATGAAGATGCAAATCAAAATTATTTTTATTGGAATGTGTACTACCCGTTAATTAAGAATATTAGTAAAAATATTAACTAGAGTGGTGAGAAAGTATGTTTTCAAATAATATTAAGTCATTTATAATCATAAATTTATATTTACTTATAATAGTAGATATAGCTTTAATGTTATCTATTTATTACCAAATAATCATTGATAAAATTAAAAATTATAAATATGAAAAGGTATTAATCCATCTAACTCCTAAAATTTTAGCCTATATTAAAAATGAAAGAGAGCGTTTGCAAGTTGAAAAACTATTGAAAACTGATTTTATACAAAATATAGCAATAGATATTATGGTAGATTACAGCGAAAAAAATAATATAGATATAAGTAAAAAATTTATAAGACTCAAACTTGATACCATTTTAATGAAAAAAATCCAAAAAAAAAGTAGCATAGTTTATATAAGAAAGCTTGCTTTTATGAGAGCTGTAACCGCTTATGAAACCTTGCTTGAATTTACGGAGTCTGAAGATTTGGATATAAGTTATATAAGTTTTTTTGGATTATCCCTTATAAAACTTCCAATGTATAAAACAAAAATTGTTATAAAAAAGTTGGTTATTTCAGATATTGCACGTGATAGAATCATCGAAATTCTCAGTGGATACAATCTTAAATTTAAAAAATGGTTAGAGTTATTAGAAAAAGCGGAAACCAATCAAGAAAAAGTTATTTTTTTAAAAAATATAATGCTAAAAGATGAAATTAAAAATGTGGAAAGTTCAGATAGAATTCAAAAATTCTTAAACGGTGGAAAGGAAGTGAAAATAGCTACTATTCATGCACTCAGCAATAGTAGAAATGAAAAATATATTGATGAGCTTATAAAAGTATATGAAAATGAAGAAAATTGGGAAGTTAGGGTTGCGGTTGCTAAGGGACTTAGTAATTTCAAACTTGAAAGAGTAAAAGGGACATTGTTAAAAATGACAAAGGACACGGAATGGTGGGTAAGGTATAACGCAATAAAATCCATTGTAGCAATGGGGGATGAGGGATTATTTACCCTCATAGATTTATCTCTTGATGTAGAAGATAAGAATGTATCGGATTTAGCATATTATTTTCTTAATTCAAATAAAGATGTTTACAACACTGTTAAGAATATTGAGGTATAAATTATGAATATATTAGTTAATATAATTTCAGTTTATAGTAAAATAATACTTTTCTACTTTTCTACTTTTTTGCAATAAGCATATTTTATATAATTTTAATCGTTTTATCTTCTAAAAAGTTGAAAGATTTTATTGTGATTATAAAAAACGACATTACCATAATTAGTAACTATACTAAGCCTATATCAGTAATAGTTCCTGCCTATAACGAGGAAGCAACTATTATAGACAATATAAATTCTCTTTTGGATTTAAATTATCCTGAATTTGAAATTATAGTTGTTAATGATGGTTCAAAAGACAAAACACTAGAAAAAGTAATCCAGCATTTTAAATTAAGGAAAATAGACGTAGAAATAAATAAGCAGTTAGACTGCAATGAAATAAAAGCTGTATATGCTACGTTTAAAATACCTCATCTTGTTCTGATAGATAAAGAAAATGGAGGTAAGGCAGATGCCTTAAATGCAGGTATAAATTTATCCAGATATCCACTTTTTTGTGGCATTGATGCAGATTGCATTATAGAAAAAAATGCTTTGTTAAAAATAGTAAAACCTTTTCTAAAACATGAGAATACAGTTGCAGTCGGCGGAATAGTTAGAATTGCAAACGGATGTAATATAAAAGGGGGCAAGCTATTAGAAGCAAAATTACCTAAAGAGGCATTAGTTAGGTTTCAGATAATAGAATATTTTAGAGCTTTTTTAACCAGTAGAATTGGATGGGAAAGAATAGACGCACTACTTATCATTTCAGGTGCATTTGGTCTATTTAAAAAGTCTGCAGTGGTTAAAGTTGGGGGTTATAGTAGGACTATAGGTGAAGATATGGAGCTTACTTTGAAAATGCATGAATATTTTAGAAAAAATAAACTAAAATATAAAATTGATTTTGCATCAGATGCAGTTTGCTGGACGCAAGTACCAGACACATTAAAGGGGTTAAAGAGTCAAAGAATAAGATGGCATAGAGGTCTTACAGATTCACTTTTAAGACATAAAAAGATGCTGTTTAACCCAAAGTATGGTACAGTAGGAATCCTATCCATACCGTATTTCTTTTTAGTTGAAATGTTAGGACCTGTAATTGAAATGATAGGTTATGTAATATTTACAGTTTCAATTATCACAGGAACGCTGTCCAAATTCTTTATATTTATATTTTTAATGGCTTATTTATATGGAATATTATTTTCTCTATCTGCTATATTACTTGAAGAACTTTCCTATAAAAGATACAGTGGTATTAAAGAAATTACAAAACTTGTTGTATATAGCTTTTTAGAACAAATTGTTTATAGACAAATAACAGTGTGGTGGAGGGTATTATCATTTACCAATTTTAAAAGCGGAAGTAAAGAGTGGGGAACAATAAAGAGAAATTCATTTTATAGTAAGGAGGGTTAAAAGTGAATTTACAAGAATGTTTTTTAAAAATTGCTCAGATTGAAGAAGAGGGATTTTTGTTATATAAAAAATTCTCAGAAGAATGTAGTGAAAAATTAAAACCAGTTGTTATTTTAATTTCAAAGGAAGAAGAAGAGCACAAAAAAATTATGCTTGAATTATCTAATAATGAGAAGCTAAAAGAAGTACAACTAGATAAGGATGTAGAAAAAGTTTTTCAAAAGCAAGTGCAGTATTTATATAATAATGATAAAAAATTAAACTTAAATTCAGAAAAAGAATTTTTTATATTTGCATTGCAGTTAGAAAAGAATTCGGTTGAAATATATACAAAACTATTGTGTGTTTTTGAAATGGATTCATATGGATACAGGAGTTTTGAAGAGCTTATAAAACAGGAAAGAAAACACATGATTTTCATTTTAAATAAACTTTATGAATTAAAATAGAGTGCAAAGGTTTATAATAGGATATTGGAACAAATAGGGGGGTAATTAGTTGTAAAATATAATCCAACCGGAGCAAAAAAATATGCTGAAATGGTTGCACGAGAACTCGTGGATTCTAATGTTATGCTTACTGATGAATGGGTCCTAGACAACGGTGCTTGGTCAGTACTTTCACATATGTATCCTAAAGCCGATATACCTGTATTTCAAATGAGTTTAAATAGGTTGGGTGATGAGAATTATCATTATAACCTTGGCAGAAAACTATCTGTGCTTCGAAGTAAAGGGGTTTTAATAATAGGCAGTGGAGATATAGTCCATAACTTAGGTATAATGGATTATGATATGAATGCAACGCCATTTGAATGGGCCACCGAATTTGATAACTACATTTGCAGAGCTTTAGTAAATAGAGAACATGATAATATTATAGCCTATCAAAGACTAGGTAAAAGTGCTGAGCTGTCTGTACCTACTAAAGAACATTATTTGCCTTTACTTTATATAGCAGGACTACAGGAAGAAACAGATGAAGTTAAATTTATATATAAGGATATACAGCATGGATCCATGTCTATGACGAGTATGCAGATAGGATAAATTTATAATGTACAATAGAATTGTATGGAGGAATAACAATGAAAAAAGTAGTTACGATTAAAAATGTTATAATTGGTGAAGGTCTACCTAAAATTTGTGTGCCAATGGTGGGAAAAACTATTCTAGAGCTTCTAGAGGAAGCTGATTTTTTAAAAGAGCTTGATTTAGATGTAATAGAATGGCGTGTGGATTTTTTCGAAGATGTTACAAATATATATAAAGTTAAGCAAGTATTACAAGCAATTAGGGGAGTACTAGTTGATAAACCTATTATTTTTACATTTCGTAGCGCTAAAGAGGGCGGACAGAAAGATGTTAGCACAGCATTCTATATTGAATTAAATAAATCAATTGCGCAGGCAAAACTTGTTGAAGTTATAGATATTGAACTATTTAACGATGAAAAAGATGTAAAAGAATTAGTTAATGTCGCTCATACAAATGGCGTAGCGGTTATTATATCTAATCATGATTTTCACAAGACACCTGAAAAAGAAGAAATTATATTACGATTACGTAAGGCTCAAGAATTAGGTGGAGATCTTCCTAAAATTGCAGTAATGCCTACTTGTGCCAAGGATGTGATTACACTTCTAGATGCAACTCGTATTATGAATGAAAAATATGCAGATGGTCCTATTATTACCATGTCCATGGCAGGAAAAGGTATTATCAGCAGATTATCAGGTGAATTATTTGGTTCTGCATTAACATTTGGTGCAGCTAACAAGGTTTCTGCACCAGGACAAATTTCTGTAGTAGAATTACGTAAAACTATTCAATTACTTCATAATAATTTTTAAATCGATAAACTCTTGACAAATACCCAAATATGATATATTATTTACACATTAAAGAATTTGCAGGGAATAATTCAAAATTTGTGAGGTACTATTATGAAAAACATTATTGCTAAAGAAATCAATCAAAAAGTATATTTTTATTTTAGCATGGGCTATCGTTATTTTAGCGTTGGTTACTTTTTGTGCAAAAAAATATATATGATTTCTTTAAATAATGAGTTTAATAATAAAACTATGATATTGGCTTATGCTGATTTGTAGAAAGTAAACTAAGTCTGTACGCAAGGAAGACTCATTATAAGAGGCCTTCCTTTTTTTTTAGGAAGACCCATTTATAAGGGGCCTTCCTTTTTTTATAATTATTTATAAGAAATTATAACAGAAAACTTTATTAATACAGAGGTAAAAATAATATTTTAGGAGGAAATTTAAATGGTAATCGTAATGAAATCACATGCAAAACAAGAACAAATTCAAGCTATTAAAAATAGAGCGGAGGGATTAGGTTGTGCCGTTCATGTTTCTCAGGGAGAAAATCATTGTGTTTTAGGAATTGTTGGAGATACAAGTGAAATAGACATAGGTCAGATTGAAGCAAAGGAGTGTGTTGATAAGGTTATGAGAGTTCAAGCACCTTACAAAAGGGCTAATAGACTTTTCCATCCAGAAGATTCAATAATAAAGGTAAATGATAGGGCAATAGGGGGAAAAGAACTAGCAATAATAGCTGGACCTTGTGCTGTTGAAAGCGAAGAGCAATTGATAACTATTGCAAAAGATGTAAAGCTAGCTGGGGCTAATTTCCTAAGAGGTGGAGCTTATAAACCAAGAACTTCACCATATAGTTTTCAGGGACTAGAGGAAGAAGGACTAAGAATATTATTAGAAGCAAAAAAAATAACAGGACTTCCAATAGTAACTGAAGTTATGAGCGTAGAGCTAGTTGAAAAAATATCACAGTATGCTGATGTATTGCAAATTGGTGCTAGAAACATGCAAAACTTCGACCTATTAAAGGAAGTTGGAAGATGCAACAAGACAATACTCTTAAAAAGAGGTATGAGTGCAACAATTGAAGAATTCCTTATGTCTGCAGAGTATATAATGTCTGAGGGAAATGAAAATGTAGTTTTATGTGAAAGAGGAATTAGAACCTTTGAAACTTTCACGAGAAATACTTTAGATTTAAGTGCAATTCCAGTGCTTAAAAGGCTAAGTCATTTACCGGTTATAGTAGATCCAAGTCATGCTACTGGTAAATGGTGGTTAGTAGAACCACTTGCAAAGGCAGCTATAGCAGTTGGTGCAGATGGTCTTGAAATTGAAGTACATTATGATCCTGAGAATGCATTGTGTGATGGAGAACAATCCTTAAAACCAGAGAAATTTAGGCATTTTATAAATTCAGTAAAAGCAATTGCAGAAACGCAAGATAGAATAATTTAAATAGGGATGATTAACAGCATTTATTGAAAGGGGGATGGGGATTTTTGTTAGAATTATATGGTCTAATAGGAGAAACACTAACACATAGTGTTTCTCCACAAATACATTCAATGGTATTTAATAAATTGAACATGAATGGTTACTATCATCTGTTCGAATTTGAAAATAAAGATCTTAAATCCGTTATGGAAGGTTTTAAGGTTATAAAACCAAGAGGTATTAATGTAACCATTCCATATAAAATTAAAGTTATGGAATACCTTGATGAGATTAGCATAGAAGCAAAGGAGATAGGAGCTGTAAACACCCTGAAATTTAAAGATGGAAAGACTATTGGTTACAATACGGATTATTTTGGCATTGGAATGCTTTTTAATAAGTATGATATAGAAGTTGAAAATAAAAAAGTAGTAATACTTGGAAATGGTGGAGTAGCAGTGACTATGGTACAGTATCTATTAAATAGTGGAATCGCTGAAATTACTGTAGTCTCGCGTAATGTTACTAAGTTGAAAGAAAACAGTAAATTTGATGATTGTAGATTGATTTCTTATAATGAAATACAAGGGCTTAGAAAGTCAGATATAGTGGTAAACTGTACACCGCTTGGAATGTATCCTAATGTAGGAAACTCTCCCATTCAAAAAGAATATATTGATAAATTTGACGTCGCTGTGGATATGATCTACAATCCTAAAAAAACTCTATTTTTAAAGTATGCTGAGGAGGCAGGTTTAAAAGCAGTTAATGGTCTTTATATGCTTGTTGGCCAGGGAACTGCTGCTCAGGAAATCTGGAATGATATTAAAATTCCAAAGAGTATAATTGATGATATTTATGGTGAGATAGAAAAGGGAGTAGAAAATTAAAATATGAAAAATATAGTTTTAATTGGAATGCCTGGTTGTGGTAAGAGTGCAATTGGAGAAATGATTGCAAAAAAAATAAAAATGAACTTTCTAGACATAGATACATATATTGAATCTAGTACGAATCTTACCATTAATGAAATATTTGAAAATGGTGAGGCTGGATTTAGAGATATAGAAGCTAAATCAGTTATGGAATTATCCCAAAATAAATCCGTAGTTATTTCAACTGGTGGTGGAGTAATTAAGAGATATGAAAACATATTTAATCTTAAGAAAAATGGTATTATATTTTACATCAACCGTCCAGTTGAAAATATAGCTTCAGATATAGATGCGCAGGTTCGTCCATTACTTGCAAAGGATCCATCTAAAATTTATAGATTGTTTGAGGAGAGAGGGCCCTTGTACAAAAAATACTGTGACTATGAGATTATGAATATTAGTGATATTGATAATGTAGTGAAGGATATTATAGAAATATATGCAAACCAAATAATTTAACACAAATAAAAAAGCTATTGATTAATGTTTCAATAGCTTTTTTAGCTTAATTTATAGCATTTTTTATACTTAATGCAAAATCATATACTCTTTTTAGCATTTCCTCTCGAGGTCCACCCTCTGCCACCAATTTTATTATTGCACTTCCTACAATAATAGCTTCGCAGTATGGGGCATAGGCATTTGCCATTTCAGCACTTGAAATTCCAAAACCAAGTCCCCTAGGCATATCAGTATAGCTTTTAATTAAATTCATATATTCCTTAATGTCTGTATTAAGCTGTTGCCTTGTGCCTGTTACTCCATTTACAGAAACGCAATATACAAAACCCTTTCCAAGATTAGTTATTGGTTTAATTCTATCTTTTGATGTTGGAGCTACCATTGGGATTATGCAGATATCATATTTATCTGCAATTTCTATTACTTCGGATCTCTCTTCTAGTGGAAGATCTGGAATTATTAATCCATCAATTCCGACATCCTTGCACTGCTCAAAAAATCTTTCAGGGCCATATTTAAATATTGAATTATAATAAAGTAAATATACCAGTGGAACTTGGGTAAATTCTCGTATTTCCACAACTTTTTCCATAATAGATTTAATTTTAGTGCCTTTCGCTAAGGATCTAGTAGAGGAAGCCTGTATCACAGGTCCATCAGCCATAGGATCTGAGTAGGGGATTCCAATTTCTATTATATCAGCCCCAGCTTTTTCAAGGGTTAAAACTAGCTTTAAGGTGGTATCTAAATCTGGGTCTCCTGCGGTTATAAAAGGTATAAATGCTTTTTCATTTTTCTTTTTAAGATAATTAAACTTTTGAACTATTCTATTCATAGTTTCACCCCCATTAATTCTGCAACAGTATTTATATCTTTGTCGCCCCGTCCTGAAAGATTAATAATTATTATTTTATCCTTTGATAATGTTGGCGCTAGTTTCATTGCATAGGCAACTGCGTGGGAACTTTCTATAGCAGGAATTATTCCTTCAATTCTCGTTAGTTCCATAAAGGCATGCACAGACTCATCATCTGTAGCTGAAACATATTGAGCCCGGTGAATGTCATGAAGATAAGCATGCTCAGGTCCTATTCCTGGGTAATCAAGACCTGCAGATATCGAATATACAGGCATTATTTGACCGTCTTCATCTTGAAGCACATAAGTCTTCATTCCGTGAATAACACCGATATTACCTTTAGCTATTGTTGCAGCATGCTGATCAGTATTTAATCCTTTTCCTGCTGCTTCAACGCCAATAAGTTTAACAGAACTATCCTCAATGAAAGGGTAGAATATCCCCATAGCATTACTTCCGCCACCAACACAAGCTATTATATAATCTGGTAATCTATCTTCCTTACTCAATATTTGTTTTCTTGCCTCGTCTCCAATAACCCTCTGAAAATCTCTGACCATGGTTGGATATGGATGCAATCCCACGGTAGATCCTATAACATAAAAAGTATCTTCCACATTACTAACCCAGTTTTTCAGAGCTTCATTAACAGCATCTTTTAATGTGCCAGTGCCTGTGGTAACTGAGGTAACCTTAGCTCCGAGCATTTTCATCTTAAAAACATTTAGCGACTGTCTTTGGATATCTTCCTCACCCATAAATACTTCGCATTCAAGATCAAACATTGCAGCTACAGTAGCTGTTGCAACTCCATGTTGCCCTGCACCGGTTTCTGCAATTATTTTTTTCTTTCCCATTCTCATTGCAAGGAGTATTTGACCTAATGCATTATTAATTTTATGAGCTCCCGTATGGTTTAAATCTTCTCTTTTTAAATATATTTTTGCTCCTCCCAATTTCTTTGTAAGATGCTCTGCATAGTATAATGGAGTTTCTCTCCCAGCGTATTCCTTAAGATAATATTTATAACTTGCCATAAACTCTGGGTCGGAAGTAGCCTTTTCATATTCCTCTTCAAGTATTATAACTGCATTCATTACTGTTTCAGGTGCATATTGACCTCCGAATTTTCCAAATCTACCTTTCATTATAACTCCCTCACTTTCTTAATAAACTCTTTTATTTTTTTATAATCTTTAAATCTGTCTGTTTCTACCCCACTAGATACATCCACCCCGTAAGGTTTTAGCTGCACAATTCCCTGCTTAACATTTTCACTAGTTAATCCACCAGCAAGCATTATAGAAGAGCCATCAACTTTTACTTGTATAAGGTCCCATTCAAAACTCTGACCGGAACCGGAAGTACTATTATCCAGAAGAAATTTATCACATTTGTAATTTTTTATTTCAGTAATGCTTTGTAGACTACTAATCTTAAGTGCTTTCCAAATCTCAAAGCCCTTAAATTTATTTATATATTCTTGGTCTTCATGGCCATGAAATTGAAGCACTTGAAGTTTTAATTCCTTAGCAATTTCTATCACGACGCTAGGATCTTCATCAACAAAAACTCCAACTTTTTTTATGTCAGAACGAAGATTTTTTATTAAATCAGTGGCATGAGCTTTATCTACTTGTCGTTTACTTTTGGCAAATACAAACCCTACATAATCTGGCTTAAGCTCATTAAGATACTCTATATCTACAAGTCTTCTAATTCCACAAATCTTAATTTTAGTCATGGCATGCATCCAAGAAGGCTTCTACACTATCAGGATTTCTCATAAAGGATTCTCCAATAAGCACGGCACTTGCTCCAATTAATTTCAAGTATTTAATATCTTTAATAGAAGTTATTCCACTCTCAGATACTACGATTTTACCTTTTGGAATGTATTTCATTAGTTCTTCTGTTGTATGAATATCTACACTAAAATCATTTAAATTTCTATTGTTTATGCCAATTATTTTGGAGCCACATTCGAGTGCAAGTTCTGTTTCGGCTTTATTATGAACTTCTACCAAGCAATGGAGACCTAAGGAGGTTGCAAGTTCATAGTAAGATTGTAATCTTTCCTTAAGTACTGCAGCAATTAATAAAATTGCATCAGCACCAATGGCAATAGATTGATATATTTGATACTTATCTATAATAAAATCTTTTCTTATTATAGGCATAGATGTTTTTTCTTTAACTAATCTTATATTTTTATTATTTCCTAAGAAATATTTTTCCTCAGTTAAAACTGAAATAGCATCCACACCATATTTTTCATAGCTTAAAGCGGTCCTTATGGGATCGAAATCTGGGTCTATAATTCCCTTTGAGGGGGAAGCTTTTTTTACTTCTGCTATAATGGATAAGTCATTTCCCTTAAGCGACCTTTCAAAATCTCTTATTTTTCTATTTTCTATATTAATTAAACTTTTTAATGGTTTTTTGAGTTTTTCTTTCTCAATTTGATGTACTTTATTTTCAACTATTTGTTCTAATATATTCATGATAATCTGAGCTCCTCTAATTTACGATACGCCTTGCCAGAATCAATTAAATCCTCAACTAAAACAACTCCCGCTTTTATAGTTTCACATTTTTTTCCTACATACAATGCTGCAGCAGTATTTAAGACCACGATATCCCTTTTGGGACCTTTTGCTCCTTTTAAAATATTCAGTATTATATTCGCATTATCTTTTGCAGTGCCACCACTTATGTCTTTCGCGGTTGATCTTTTAATACCAAATTCTTCTGGAGATATATTATAATCAGTGACAATACCATCTTTTAATTCACTTACAAAGGTAAATCCGGTAGTGGTTATTTCATCTAGTCCATCTACGCCGTGGACTACAAGTGCTCTCTCAGCTCCAAGCTTTCCTAAAACCTGAGCCACGGGACTAGTTAGGTCTTTACTGAAAATTCCAAGAATCTGGCCACGTACAAAAGCCGGATTTGTGAGTGGTCCTAAAATATTAAAAATAGTTCTAGTTCCTATTTCGCGCCTCGGCCCGGCAGCATTTTTCATAGCTAAATGATAGCTTTGAGCAAATAGAAAAGCCATGCCTTTTTCTTCTATTAATTTTACCGCCTCGCAAGGGTCGACATTTATATTAATTCCAAGCTCAGTTAGTACATCTGCACTGCCGCTTTGACTAGAAACCGCACGGTTACCGTGTTTAGCAACCTTTACACCACCGGCTGCTGCGATTATTGCAGAGGCGCTAGATATATTAAAAGTCTTTCCACCGTCTCCACCAGTTCCACAGGTATCAATAGCATAATCGCTGATTAAATTTATACGTTTTGCATTATCTCTCATAGCTCTTGCACAGCCTGTTATTTCATCTATGCTCTCGCCTTTCATTCTTAAACCCACAAGGAACCCTCCTATTTGGGATTGGGTAGCTTCGCCCTTCATTATTCCATTCATAAAAGTATAAGCTTCTTCCTCAGTTAAGTTTTCTTTTGCTATAATTTTACTGATTACCATTTTTAGCATTACAAATCACCTCCACAAAGTTTTTAATTATCATTTTTCCTTCCTGCGTAAATATTGATTCAGGATGAAATTGAAGTCCGTATATTTGGGAATCTTTGTGCTTTAGTCCCATTATTAATCCATCATCTGTCTCTGCAGTAATTGAAAGTACTTCTGGTAGGGTATCTCTTTCAACGATTAGCGAATGATACCTCATTATTTTTAAACTGACCTTTATATCTTTAAATAAATCTTTCCCATTATGTTTAATAATAGAGGTCTTTCCGTGTTTTATTTCTGGTGCATTTATAACATTTGCACCATAAGCGTGACCTATTGCTTGATGCCCTAAACATATACCCATAATTGGGATTAGACCCTCAAAAGCTTTTATAACTTCAATACAGAGACCTGCATTTTCTGGTCTTCCAGGTCCTGGAGAAATAATAATGCCTTTTAAACTCAGTCCTTTTAATTCCTCAATTGTAAATTCATCGTTTCTTATAACTTTGACATTAGAGTAGACTTCGCCTACATATTGATACAGATTATAAGTAAAGGAATCATAATTATCAATTATTAATATCATTATAATACCTCCATTAAGGCCATAGTTTTATTTAAGGTTTCTGCATATTCACTCTCGGGGACAGAGTCATAAACTATTCCTGCTCCAGCTTGAACATAAGCAAAATCATCTTTGAATACTATTGTTCTTATTGCAATGCAAGTATCCATATCGCCGTCATAGGAAAAATAACCGATGGCTCCTGAATATACACCACGCCTGACATTTTCTAATTCATCAATAATTTCCATAGCCCTTATCTTTGGGGCACCGGACACTGTTCCAACAGGTAAGCAGGAGGCAAGTGCAT
>JBLHPD010000104.1:0-16648 GCA_047624165.1 Clostridium sp.
CGGGCTTTTGCGCTCAAAATTATGGCTTGGTTTTAAAATTGCAGCATATAATTTTAAAAAGCTGCTAGTTAACCTTCTCAAAAACAAGGCTGACGCCTTAATTAAATTTTTTATTGCTATTTTTTTATCATTTTACAATATATTCAAGTTTAACAAGTTAAAATTTGGAATAGTTCAGTATCCTAACGGATAAAACATAAGTTTTTGTGGTCTAATCATTAGATACTATAAAAAAAATTAGTACTCAGCTTGCAATTAATAAAAAAGAAGTTATATATAATACCAATTTATCATCTTTCATAATTCTCCCTCTAAAGCCTCTTTTACATAAGGCTACCCAAATATTAAAATGCATACAAACTTTTATAGTTTGTTTTCACAAAAACAACAATAAGACAAAAATCACTAGATAGCAATATTTCACAGAAACTTATTGAAATTTATGTAATAATAATGTATTATTAATACAATGCAATATATTAATGTAATATATTGCATTGTATAGTACTATATAGTCGAAATTTACATTATTATACACTAGAAAGGACGTTGTTAATATGAGGTCAAAAAAGATATTTTGGCAATTAACTCTTACTTTAGAATTAGTAACTTATGCAGTAGTCATGCCAATAGCCATTATAGGAACATTTTTGATTGGCAATTTTTCGAAAGATAGATTTGTTTATGGCACTGTGGCGCTTATATTAGCAATTTTATTTAATATTATTGTTGGTATATTAGTAAGAAAAAAAACTTTATATGATAATCTAAAATTATTATATGAATGTGACGATTTAAATCATGGTAAAATATGTAACATAAAGAAAAATTTATTAAAGTTTCCTTTAAGAGAAGGTCTAACTATGTTTTTTAGATGGCTTTTAGGTGTTCCTAGTATAATGCTTGTTGCTCAATTATTTATACCAATAACCTTAAAACAATATTTTTTTGCAGCTATAATAGGACTATGTCTTTCCTTTACAGGTTTTTTAACTAATTATTTAAATTCTGAAAAACTTCTCATAGATATATTTATAGAGAAAAAACTAAATAATTATTTAATTGATGAATCTAGTTATATTAAATTTTCTATAGGGAATAAAATATTTGGAGCAATCTATGCTATTTTAATCCTAATAAGCTTTACTTATTTTTATGTAACTTATTCTATATCTATTGGATTGCTTAATAACTTTAATAGTCCTACTTATTATGCTATTGCTTTATTTATTATGTTATATGTATTAAGTGCATTCACTTACATATTTGTATCTAATATAAAAAAGACTATTGTGCAAATAGAAACTGCAATAAAACATATTTCGGAAAAAAATTTAAATATAGATATAGCAAGAATTACATCTGATGAAATCGGTAATATTGGTAGAGATATTCAAATTATGAATGAAAATTTCAAATTGTTTATACAAAATATATCAAATAAAGCTGAGGAAACCTTTAGTTATGCTAAAACATTATCAACTTCTACTGAAGAAACAACCATTTCAATTAATGAGGTTTCTTCATCAGTTACTGAATTAGCTCAAGGTTCATCAGTTCAAGCATCAGAGTCACAGAAAGCTGTAAACGATTTGTTCAGTTTAGGAAATGAAATTAACAAGACTACTGAAAGTTCCGATATAGTACTAAAGCATGTAAAAGAAACTGAACAAGCTAGTAAAAATGGAATTGAAGCACTAAATAATTTGACAACTAAGTTTAAAGATAATATAAAAGTGTCTAATGAAATTGCTAAAAACGTAACTGAATTATCAAACAAATCAACATTTATAGGGAATATAGTTGCAACGATAAATAGTATAGCAACTGAAACTAACTTATTAGCATTAAATGCAAGTATAGAAGCTGCTAGAGCTGGAGAAGCCGGAAGAGGCTTTTCTGTTGTAGCTGATCAAATAAAGAAATTAGCTGAACAAACAGATGGTGCTACCAAAAATGTTAAAAATATAATTGAAGAAATGCAATCGGAAATAGAAAAAACTGAACTAAACGTAAAAAAAGCAGGAATAATAGTAAATGAAACAACAGAAGCTTCTAAAATGGCTAATAATTCTTTTGATACTATAAATAATTCAGTAGAAGAAATGCTTAAATTAGTTAATAGATTAGGTGAGAGCATAATACAAATAGGTAAAGAAAAAAACTTGGTTTTTAATTCTATAAAACATATATCAACAATATCAGAGAAAGCTTCCTTATCCGCTGAAGAAGCAAGTTCAAGTGTAGAAGAGCAAGCTTCAACTATGCAAGAACTTTCATCTATATCTAATAATTTAGAAAATGTAGCAAAAACTTTAAAAGAACAAGTAAATCAATTCAATATTAATAATTAAATTATACAAAATAATTTTTAAGAGGAGTGTTTTTATGGCTTATTTTTTAACAGAGGACAATATGAAAATCTATTATGAAGTGCAAGGACAAGGTAACCCTATAGTTTTTATTCATGGTTGGACATGCAATCATGCTTTTTTCAAAAAACAAGTTTCAAAACTTTCTGAGAAATATAAGGTAATTACTTATGATTTAAGAGGTCATGGTGATTCAGACCGTCCTGAAAATGGATTAACTATGGATAGACTTGCTAAAGATTTACATCTTTTAATTGATTATTTGCAATTAAAAGATGTAACTGTAGCTGGTTGGTCTATGGGAACTACTATTATTTTAGAATATGTGAGACAATTCAGTTGTGATAATTTGAGTAAGATATGTTTTATAGATATGACCCCAAAAGTAATAAGTGATTCTGAGTGGAAAATGGGGTTATTTGGCGTCTTTTCTCATCAGGATAATTTAAATCATATTGCGAGTGTATCTGGTGATTGGGCAAAAGCTATTGAAAGTTTTGTGCCCTCATTATTTGCTACTTCCGGCTGTAGAATAAAAGAAGATATGGATTGGGTATTTAAACAGGTTAGAAAAAATACTCCACATGTTGTAGTTGACTGTTGGGTTTCTATGTCAAATCAAGATTACAGAGAAGAATTATCAAAAATCACGGTACCATGTTTGATAACTCGTGGCGAAGAAAGTATCTTTTGTACTTTAGAAACGATTAAATATATGGAAAAAGTAATTCCTAACGCAAAGTCAATAGTCTATCCTAAGTGTGGGCATATACTATTCATGGAAGAACCTGAAATGTTTAATAAAGATTTAATGGACTTTATAGATTAAGTTTTATTCCCTAGCAGAAACTGGAATCAGTTTCTGCTTTTATATTAGTATCAATATTTTTCCCGATTTCCATTAAGCATATACTTTTCGTTATAGCATACTCTAAGAAAAAGTTTCATATCAAAATAAAAAAGCTCCTCTTTTACATAAAGTAAAAACGGAGTTTTTAAATTTAATCATATCCTTATTCCTTATTTTCCTTCCATATTAAAAAACCTATAAGAAACACGGAGGCATCTTTAAATTCCCTAATATCAAAATTTGTTTCTTTCTTAATCTTATCCAATCTATAAATCAGAGTATTTCTGTGAATATATAGTTTCCTAGCAGCATCACTGATATTAAGACCGCAGTTTACAAATTGCTCAATAGTTACTATCATTTCACTATCGAGAGAATCGAATTTGTCTTTTAACATATATAATAGTTCCTGCTTAATTTTATTGTCTACGTTGTATACAATTTTCTCAAATAACATCTTATTATAACTAAATATATGATCTTTTATATCGAATTTTTTCCCAAGCTCCATGCACTGCATGGCATCATTATAAGCTTTCTTAAGTCCTTTTATATCAAAGGTTCTGTCTCCATAACTTATATAACACGTGCAATATAAATCTGATGATATAGATTCCTTTATACTTTCTGTATGTTCTTCTATTTCATCAAAATCCCCAATTACAATAATACTATCATTATAAATCAAACTTACAACTTGCTCATTATCATATATTTGTTTTATGATGTTAAGAGATTCATACTTACTTCCATCTACACTTATTAGCAGGATATAACACCCATTTTTAAGAAAAGGTAAATTCAGATTAATATTATCAATAGAAATTTCTCTATTTTCTAAAATATCAAGAACCGCTTGCTCTTTAGTTAAAAAATGCTGGGTATATTTATTTTCGATAATATATCCAAGTAAGGATGTACAATTTTCATACTGATTTTCCAAACTTATTATGCCTTTAACACGCCCAAGCATAATAGTGAAGTTAATAATATGTGAATTTTCAATATCTAAGTCACTAATATATAATGCAATGCCATCTTCCGTAACTACATTAAATGGTATGTTTGAAGAATGACTTAAATCATTCAAGAATTCAGTAAAATTGTACATACTAAGTTTCCCCCTATATTATTGTGTTTTCAGTTTCTTTATCGAACATATGAATTTTATCTGTATCTAGTGCAATTTTAATTTTATCTCCAACTCTAGCAATAGACGACCCATTAACTCTAGCTACAATATTGGTATTTCCCTTTGTCATATAAATATTAGTCTCCGCACCCATAAGCTCCGCAACCTCAACTTGAGCTTCTATAATTGAATTTTTATTTTTTTCAAGAAAGTCAATACCATCATCAATATCTTCTGGCCTAATACCCATTACAACAGTTTTACCTATATAAGATTTTTCTCTTGCAATTTCAGCTTTATCCTTTGGTAATATTATAGTTTCATTATCAAATGAAAGCATGACCTCACCATTTTTCTCGAGTACCACTGCTTCCATAAAATTCATTTGAGGACTTCCTATAAATCCAGCAACAAACATATTAACTGGGTGCTCATATATGTTATGAGGAGTATCCACTTGTTGCGCGAGTCCATCTTTCATTACAACTATTCTTGTTCCCATAGTCATAGCTTCTGTCTGATCGTGAGTTACATATATAAAAGTTGTTTGAAGTTTATGATGCAGTTTTGCTATTTCTGTTCTCATTTGAACCCTTAGTTTAGCATCTAAATTTGATAAAGGCTCGTCCATTAAGAATACCTTTGGATTTCTTACTATAGCTCTTCCAAGTGCAACTCTTTGTCTTTGTCCACCTGATAGTGCCTTTGGCTTTCTATCTAGCAAATGCTCTATATCAAGTACTTTAGCTACATCCGTAACCTTTTGTTTTATTTGATCTTTTGGCATCTTTCTTAGTTTTAATCCAAATGCCATGTTATCATATACAGTCATATGAGGATACAATGCGTAGTTCTGAAAAACCATAGCTATATCCCTATCCTTAGGTGCCATATCGTTTACTAGTTTATCTCCAATATATATTTCACCTTTTGATATTTCTTCAAGACCTGCTATCATTCTTAAAGTTGTTGATTTACCGCACCCTGAAGGGCCAACAAAAACTATAAATTCTTTATCTTCTATCTCAAGATTAAAATCCTTAACAGCTGTTACATTTCCAGGGTAAACCTTAAATAAGTGTCTTAATGATAAATTTGACATAATATATTCCTCCTACATGTACATTTTGAATTATCTTTAATATACTTATATTGTAATCCTTTAAATCATATTTATCTATTCGCAAAACCCCCAAAAGTGGTAAAGCTAATTTGTAGAAAGACACAAATGTTCTGTTTTAAAACTTAAATACTATTTTTCCCTAGTTATAAAAATTTTTTACCTTGATATAAATCTAATTCCTTTAACTTATTATCTATACCATTTAACACTTCCCATTTTTTTAAACTCCACATAGGACCTATTAGTAAATCCCTTGGCGCATCACCCGTTAATCTATGAATAACCATATTAGGTGGAAGCATCGTAATTGCTGTGCAAATAATATCTATATAATCATCTTGCTCCAAAAACACAAGCTTTCCTTTTTTATATAGCTCCACCATTGGTGTATTTTCCATAAGATGAAGCAAATGCATTTTTATGCCCTTTATATTACTATGCGCTACATAGTCTATTGTTTTTAACATGTCCTCCTTATTTTCTCCAGGAAGGCCAAAAATAGTATGCACAACCACCTCTATATTTCTTTTATTAAGATTTTTCAGTGCTTCTTCAAATCTCAATAACTTATATCCTCTATTAATAATATTTGCACTCTCATCATTAGATGTTTGAAGCCCTAGTTCTACCCAAGTGAATACTCTATTAGAGTATTCTTCTATAAGGTCTAATACTGCGTCATCTAAACAATCAGGCCTTGTAGCTATAGCAAGTCCAACTACGCCCTCCTGTGATATCGCCTCTTCATATTTATCCCTTAATATTTCTATTGATGCATAAGTATTGGTGTAAGCCTGAAAATAAGCAATATATTTTCCCGTTTTCCACTTTTTACTCATCATTTCCTTTATATCTTCAAATTGCCTTGTAATAGAAAATTTCCTATTACCAGCAAAATCTCCAGAACCCCTTTCGCTACAAAATAAACATCCAGAACTGTTAATAGTTCCATCTCTATTCGGACAAGAAAATCCAGCGTCTAAAGCAATCTTAAAAACCTTATCACTGAACTTGCCTCTTAAAAAATAATTTAAACTGTGATATCTTTTATCGTTCCATGTTTTCTGCACTATTCTCTCATCCTTTCTTTCTATAAGGATCATTTAATAAAAAAACTAGCCCACTGGACTAGTTTTTTTATTAAAGATGTAAGCCCTCTGTTAATTATACCTTATAGTTCTTCAAGAGTGAATTAATTATAATTTATCTACAGTAAAAGTCTTTAAATCCAATCTCCATTTACCAATTATATCCTTTTCTGAGCTATCAGCATTTAATTTGGGTATTACTTCATAATTCATAGTATTCTCACCAAAAGAAGAAAATACTATTTGAACTTTTTCCATTGGATAATCTTTTTCAAAATTAACGGGAATCATTTCCCCATTGTTTACTTTATAAACCCTAATATATTTGCCCATGTTTTCCTTAATATATTGTACAAGTAGAAACTTTTCATCTAAAGAGAAAGTCATAAACTCCACTTTAGAGTCTAGCAATAAATCTATTTGAATTAGGTCCTTTCCAATTGGTTTCTCCTTAGCCATTTGACCAGAACCTCCACTTGATGAAGATTGATTAGATGTGCCTCCAGTATCTCCCTGAACTGCTAGAGACTCATCAATATTTACAACACTAATAAAAGAATTTTTATTATAGGTACTAACTGCAATCTTTTCTCCTTCATAGCTGAAATTTATCGAACTAAATTCTTTTAGTGGTACCACTAATTTATATAACTGCGCACCGTCGTCTTTCGAATATACATATTTAGGAAGACCTGATTTATCAATAATTAAGTTAGTCTTTACATCTTTTTTATCTCTATATCTAATACCTATTCCTTCAACAAATGCTTCCTTTTGTGGAGTATTATTAACTTCGCTTATTTTATATTCAGCCCCATCTTTAACAACTTTAATGGAGTATTCATCAAGACAAGACTGCGAGCTAGCCATTGATGTTCTTGTAACTCTAACCTTGAAAATCCCACTTCTACCAACTTCATTACTTTCTGTAACTTTATAACCTTTTATCTTCATATCACTAATTGGCATATCAGAAACTTTCATAAGCAATTCCTTAGTATATAATTTTTTACTGTTTTCGTAATTTTCCTTCGATATAAAATTCATATAACTTTCAACTACATTCGCTGCCATTTTAATTTCAAAAGCATTAATTTTCGGCTTTTCTTCTTCCTCTTTTTTTGAACATCCTATTAAAAACAAAATGCATAATACTATTAATAAACAACTTATAATTTTTTTCAATATTTTCACTCCCTCTTAATATTAATTAAATAATGGAAATTATAATTACTTCTAAACTTATGATTCGAAAATTTAAATTCAATTTACTAATTATAGTTTCCCTATAAATAAATTTTTAATTTATAAAATCATTAATTAATATTAAAATTATTATTTAATATTAAAACAATACACATATATTTATGAATACAAGCATCTAATTTAATATACCCTTAATTTAATAATTTTATGGAGGAGATAATTTGAAAAAAATAGTTGGCCCAATATTTCAGACTGCAGCCGTGTTTATCGGTACCATAGTCGGTGCTGGTCTTGCTTCCGGTCAAGAGATAACTCAATTTTTTAGTACTTATGGATATATGAGCTTCTTTGGAATCCTGATATGTGGATTAATCTATATTGTACTAAGTTCAATTATTATTTCTATTAGTGTAAAACATAAGTTAAGTTCTTATACAGAGCTTATAACTCTTGTAAGTCCAGGTTTTTTCGGCGTAATCACAGATATTTTCACAAGTTTTTTCTTAATTAGTGGCGCAGCCATAATTCTAGCCGGAAGTGGCGCACTTCTTCATCAATATTTCGGTGTTTCAAAATGGATAGGAATCTTACTTATGTCTATTATTTCTTTGTATACCCTTCTCAAGGGTACAAAAGGACTAATAACTATAAATTCCTTTATAGTTCCATGTCTTACTACAATTATTATAACTATATTCGTTTTATACCTAGTGTTTTACAAAGATATGGTAAGTGCTTCCTATATAAAACAAATTCCCCCTTATAAAAATAATATCCTACCCGCTCAATGGTTTATTTCAGCCTTACTCTATGCTGGCTTTAATATGCTATGCTGTAGTGGTGTGTTAGTCCCACTAAGTTCCGAAATAAAACGTAAACGCATCCTGATTCCAGGGGTTATACTAGGAGCATTAGTTCTAACCATATTATGCTATTTGGTAAATATAATGCTTCTACTTAACATACCTCAAATTTTCAAGTACGAAATTCCCCTTATGTACATAACACACCGTTTTGGTACGTTACTTCAAATTCTTCTACTTTGTGTAATTTGGTGTGAAATGTTTTCGACCGAAGTTTCAGATATATATAGTGTCGGAAAAACTCTGGAGAAAAAGTTTAATATTCCTTATAAAAGAGCTGTGTTATTAATACTTGTTATAGCTTTGCCTATTTCTCAAATCGGCTTTAGAAATTTAATTAAAATCCTTTATCCTGGCTTTGGTGCAATAAGTCTTATTTTCATGATTCAATGTATTATATTCTATAGAAAAACTTCTAAAAATCGGAATTGACATTATATATATCCAACTGTACAATTTTTATATACTAATGATTGAATTAACAAAACAAGGAGATAAAGATGATTAATAATGATGCAACGGAACTAAATAATTCATATTCTTTAAAAATGCTAGTAAAATGCCATTTATGTCCTAGGAACTGTTATGTAAATAGATTAGATGGAGAATTAGGTTTTTGCAGAGCATCTAAAGACTTAAAAATAGCTAAGGTCAGCATGCATACGTGGGAGGAACCTTGCATTTCAGGTATACTAGGTTCTGGTACAGTGTTTTTTTCCAATTGCAATATAAAATGTGTATTTTGTCAAAATTATAAAATAAGCCATGAAGGTAATGGCAAAATAGTATCTATAAACCGCCTTAGTGAAATATTTTTGGAGCAGCAGGAAAGAGGAGCTAATAATATAAATTTAGTTACACCTACTCACTATGTTCCCCAAATAATAGATGCTTTAATACTTGCTAAAAGTAAAGGACTTAATATTCCTGTTCTCTATAATTCAAATGGATATGAAAATATAGATACTATTAAAGCGCTTCGAGGCTTTATTGATGTTTATTTACCAGACTTAAAATATTATAAAGATAAGTATGCAGTTAAATATTCAAAAGCTCCTAATTACTTCACTTATGCTAGCGAAGTTATTACCGAAATGGTTTCCCAAGTAGGAGAAGTTAAATTCGATGCTGATGGTATGATTCAAAAGGGAGTCATAATTAGGCATCTAATGCTACCCGGCTTATTATTTGACTCTAAAAAAGTAATAGATTTTATATATACTGCATTTAATGATTCAGTATATATTAGCTTAATGAACCAATATACCCCAATGCAAGTGGCAGTTAATTATCCTGAAATAAGCAAACCTTTAAACCCTGATCATTACGACGCTTTAATTAATTACTGTTTAAAGTTAGGTATCACCAAGTGCTTTATTCAAGAAAATGGGACTTCCTCTAAGATTTTCGTACCTAACTTTGACCTAAGCGGAGTATAAAGATACAAATTAATAATTCCCTAGCAATAAAAAATTCCTATGATATTAATCATAGGAATTTTTCAAGATATAATCATTCTATATAAGTAGCGCTTTGACCTTTATCAAAATTTAGATTTTTTAAAGAAAAACGTAGTACAAAAGCGAATATTATGCCTGCAACAACATCAGCAAAATAATGTTGTTTTATAAACATAGTAGATAAAATTATGGAAGTAGCAACAATAACACAAATAACTTTAGTCAATTTATAAACCTTTTCTGATTCATAAATATACAAAGTTATTAACACAGAATTTAAAACATGAATACTTGGAAAACAGTTATAGGGATTATCAGCCGCATATAAATTCAAAACCAAATTACTAAAAAAATCAGTTTCCGTTATCATGGGCCTTGGAACATATGTTGGATAAAAATAATATATTATATAACATAATAGCATGCCTATATTTATACTTATAAGTAGTTTAAAATACCTTTTTTTATCTAATACACATAAAATAGCAGAAAAAACTGCAATAAATATATACCAAGATACATAAGGCAATATAAAATATTTATTAAAAGGTATCAATTTGTCCACAAATGTAAATACAGAGTTAGAATTCCCTCTATATTGATTTAACATTGGATAGGTCATACTTATTAACGGTATACTTAATCCTAGCATTCCGCGAAGAATAATATCCTTCCATTCGTATGTCACGGCCTTCTTTTGTAATTGTTCCATTTTGCTCCCTCCCATAACTCCTTAATAAAATCTATATATTATATCTTATATTTTTTCAATTCTTCTTTAAAAGAGCTCGTTATCTTTTTAAATTCGTATATACTATCAATAAGCTTCTTTATTTCATTAGTATAACTTCCAACACTTGCACTTACCTCTTCTGAAGATGCAGAATTTTCTTCCGAGATTGCAGCTAGAGACTCTATTGTTTCATATATATTTGCAATAGATTTTGCCTCTTTATCCAAATCATTTATAGTATTTATCATTGACGTAGAAACTGTTCTAACAGACATTGTAGCTTCGTAACTTATATCTCTTACTTCTTCTAGGCCTTTAGTTTCATTTTGCAGAATATCATACTGGTCACCAATTTTATTAACAAGTGTATTTATGTCCTTAACAAATTCGATTAAATTGGTATTAATTTCTTCTACAGCACCCTTTGACTGTTCTGCCAGCTTTCTAACCTCATCCGCAACTACAGCAAATCCCCTTCCTTGCTCACCTGCACGGGCAGCCTCTATGGATGCGTTTAGTGCAAGTAGATTTGTTTGCTCCGAGATTTGTGAAACAATTGATACTATATTTGTTATGTCACGCGCCTTTGTTTCTAAGCTAATACCATTATCCTTTACTTCTTGAAATTTCTCTAGGGTTCCAAGTATATTTTTACTTGTACTATCAACACTCTCATAGCTATTATTAATCTTTTCTATAGCTTTTTCTAATTCATCCTTATTGTCATTTTCATTTTTAACAATGTCCTTAAGCGATCTAATGTTATCATTTAAAATTAAAACAGCATTTTCAGTATTCTCTGCTTGACTAACAGAGCAGCTAGCCATTTGCAAAGTTGCCCCTGATATGTCTTCAGAAGTATTATTCATTGTATGAGAAATTTTATTAATATTTTCAGCGAAAGTATCCATCTCATCAGTTACGCCTTTAAATCCAACAAAGTCTGCTCTAAATACTTTTTTATATTTTTTGATTTTTCTGTATAGCTCTTCGTATTCATCTCCAGTAACTATATCCCCATCTTCAACATAATTATTACTGTTAATTTGGTCTATAGTTTGTGAAATTAGTGACATAGGTCTTCCCATTATAAAAGCCACAAGGCCTGATGCAGCTCCAGAAAGCACCGCAATCCCTAATGCCTTTATGATATTATCTGGTCCTATTATTGCAATAGATCCAAGTAAAGATATAATAAAAGTAAATACTCCTACCTTTGCAGGTATATTTTTAATAAAACCTAAAGATAGCATTTTGTTAATTTTAAATGTTTTCTTATAATAAATATCCTTCTCAAATGTAAGTTTTAAACTGAGGCTATCTGAAGTTTTCTCTATTTGCTGAATTTGAATTTTCTCATTAAAATACTCGCAAGTTCCATCTAAAAGCCCTAGAAAATAATCAAACATTGCTCTCTTAGAATTATAAGTAAAGACAGCCTCGCGACTAGAAATAGGCTTTATACCTACTAGCGGTGGTTTAGCTCCCTCAAACTTTTTTGTCATTACCACGTGTATATCAAATAGCGATTTTAAAAATGAATATACATTTTCAGTCTCAAAAAATGCAGGAAAATCTCTATGAAAAGCTGTTAAATTATCTTTCCCTATACTTCTCCACAATTTTTCAATGGATATGTTTTGTGTCTTTGATATATTACCGATTAATTTTTTAACTTGTCCATCATCTACATTCTCGATAGGCGAAAATATTTTACGAGAACCCCATCCCACAGATTCCATCGCATCACTAACTACATTATCACCATAAAGCTTTCTACAAGTTTTCATCCAAGTAGCTACTACCGTTCCTTTCATAATATTAATTCCCCCCCCCATTTTTTATATTGTTTATTTAGCGTTTTCTAAACTACACCTTCAAATCTGAATTATACCTTAAATTCTACTCTATCTAGTTTTGCAATTACTTTAATATCATTATGCCCCACTGTATCAGTTTTTAATGAAATTCTATTGCTAATTAATAATACTTTGTTACTATCCAATTTTTTTATTTGTCTTAAAACTCTTTCTCCATTGTAATCCACTAGTGAAATCGCATTATTTTCTATTTCATGTGTCAAATGAGCAAATGCAATATCACCACTACAAATTCTAAACCCAAGCATATCATCATTCTCTATTTCTATAAACAATACTTTATCTTGAGCATGACCTTCTACTTTGTTTGATATTATAGGCATTTGTTTTATACCTATAGCTTTAGCTAAATCATATTTATAAATAGAAACATCTTTTAAAACTGAGCCAAAAGCATCATTCCAAACCTCGTTTACTTTTAATGTGCTAGGTCTTTCGAATTTTGGATTTCTTTCTTCTACATTCTCAACAGCCTGAAATGATACCGATGTATCTTCAATTTCTTCCCCTAGGATTTTAGAGATCTTCTCTAAAAACTTCTCATCTATAATCTTTTTGCCCATCTCAACTTCATTAATAAAACCTTCAGAAACTCCAATTTTTTTACCTAATTGTTTTTGACTTATTGCTTTTGATTCTCTTACTTGTTTAATCCTATCTCCTACTCTGCTCATAATTCTCCACCCTTCCAATTGAATAATTACTTCTAAAATATTATTACTTCTTTAACTATATTTTAACACTATTTCTAGTCTATATAAAAAACTTTTATTTGTGATTTTCTAATAACTATAATATAAAATATAAATCTTCTGCTTTATTGCAGAAGATTTATATTTTATATGCCCTATTCCTTTTTTCTATAAGCTTCTCGCTCGCAAATTAGATGCTGCAGGAGATAACTAACCGTCCAATTTATAGATGTTGGCGTAACTGCAGCTAATATAGTATCACTGCTTTTAATTCCTCTTATACTATCAATTAGATCATATAACTGCTTATCGTTATAATTATTAAATAAAAGTAATTTTTCCTGGGGTAATTCAATGTTACTTTCTTTAACTTCTATGTTGCACAATATTTCTTTAATTGTAACATTTCCCATGTTTTTGCTAATTGTTTTGCAAGGTTGTATATTTTGTCTTGATAGTAAACTATTAAGTTTTTCTTCTTCTTCCTCAGTTAGTCCATACGTAAGGATAAACTTTTCATTAATATTTTTCATACTATCTTCCCCCTTGTATACAATTTAACGTTTTTCAGAATTTAATTATTATACTTTTATTACATTTTTTCTGGTTCACTGTACTCAATACCAAAACAATCAACCGTCATACTTTTTATCTTTTGCTCCTGCTTTGGTTTATCTCTAAAATCTCTATCTACTTTAGCCATGTCTAAAGCATGCTGCATACCCTCAGTTACTTTTCCAAAGCCTGCATAGCTTCCATCTAAATGAGGAGAATCAGCTACCATAAGAAAGAACTGACTTCCTGCTGAATTTGAATCATTAGATCTAGCCATTGATAAAACGCCCGTTGAATGTTTTAAATCGTTTTTAAACTTATTAGAAGAAAACTCTCCCTTTATTGAATATCCAGGTCCACCTACGCCTGTTCCTTCAGGACATCCACCTTGAATCATAAATCCTGGAATTACTCTATGAAAAACAATCCCATTATAAAAGCCTTTGTTTATAAGACTAATAAAATTTTTCACTGTGTTAAGCGCCACATCTGGATACAATTCCGCCTTTATAACTTTTCCATTTTCCATATTAATCGTTACTATTGGATTCATATATTTATCTCTCCTTTTATTATGTATTCACTATAAATTATATCACATTTTATATTATTTACTAATTTTTATAAATAAATCACATCTAAAAAAATAACTAGTCTTCCTCTAGTTATTTTTTTAGATACTATAGTAAGTAACAACCTAAATAACTTGCTGCCCCAGGCTTATTTTTAAAATCATTCTTTCTTGAGGTTCATCCAATCTTATATGAATATTTCCGCCGGGAAGTATTATTAAAAAATGTTCATCTAGCATGTCTACTTCTCGATTTTTATCAATATTAACCATATCTATTTCTAAGTTCTCATCAATCTCTTCTTTATTATATTCATAACCAACATTTAGACCACCAAATATACTTATATCTTTTAAGTGTTTATCCTCACTTGCAATAATTAAATGTGCAATATTTTTATTTTCTTCGAATTTACATACTAGATGATTTATCACACATATATAATTGCTTTGCACTGGATTATTGATTATTATACAATTTATTTTTTTTGTTTCTTCAATTGCCATGCTAAATATATCATGACCTACATGATGTTCATTATTATTTTTAAATTTAAATACTTTCATTTAATCACCTTATTTCTGTTGTTTTTGATACCTAATCTAGTGTATTCGCCTAGTCATGATATTGCTATAATTAATTTAAAATTAATTATATAAACTTTGTTATTTTAACGTTTTAAATGCAAATACCTATAAAATAAAAAAAAACAGTATGAAACTAATAAACTAGTTTCATACTGTTTTTACACGCGGCTATAATTAGGCTTTAAAATATGTTTATGTTTTTAATAATTTATAACTTAAATCTATTAAATTATTATTAATAGAAGAACTGCTACTTGTAGCAGAATTATATATAGCTACAATGCCCTTTGTTTTCTTTGAATTTAAAAGATTATTGCGAATAAGCTGCCTTTTAAGTTGATTAACTGTACCTACACTTCCATCAATTATAATAGTTTTTTCCCCAACGATTTTAACTAATTCGTTTTTTATAAATGGATAGTGAGTGCATCCAAGGACTATAGATGCTACTTCTAAATTCATAAATTGCTTAAGCTTTCCTTTTAGATACCTTTCGATTTGCTCTCCCTCTATAATTCCATGTTCTATGAGTTCAACGAGCCCCGGACAAGGAAGAGATATTATATCCACCTCTCTATTGTACTTCTCCATTAAATTACTAAACTTATTTTCAGCGAGTGTCATTGGAGTAGCCATAATAATTATACTTTTACCTCTACTGATTTTTACAGCAGGCTTTAGTGCAGGCTCTATACCAATTATAGATATGTCTGTATATTTTTCTCGAAGCGCATCTATAGCTGCACTAGTAGCGGTATTGCAAGCAATTACTACTACTTTTGCCCCTTTATCCAAAAGAAAATCTACTGCATTAAAAGTTAATTTCCTAACTTCATTTACATCTTTAGTTCCATAGGGCGCATTTTTCGAATCTCCGAAGTACACAAAATCTTCATTAGGCAGAACTTTTAAAGATTCCTTTAGCACACTTATTCCACCTACTCCTGAGTCAAAAAATCCTATTGGTTTTTCTTTATTATTCATATAATCACCACCATATTAAAATTAACTCGCCTACATATAATTCATAAGAAGAAAGGTATACATTGAAACAGTATCATTTTAAGTCACACATATACATTACATTAAATAATATATTAATAAGTCTATCCATTTAATTTAAATTATAACATAAAAGGAGGAAATGTTATGCCCTCAGCACCTAATTTATATAAAATTAAAGATTCAATAAATAAGGGTATAGAAGTTATATCAACCAAATCCGAAGGTTTTATTGGATTATCCAAACTTAAATATAAAATTAACTCTGAAGAAAATAGTATGGAAGATCTTTATCGCGATTTAGGAAAGAAATTGTACTCAATTTTCAAAACAACTAATTACATTGATGACTCACTATTAGATTATTGCAATGCTCTAAAGAAAATAGAAACCCGCATAAAAGATCTTGAAAAAGAACTAAGTAAAATTAATAAAAAATAAAAGATATAAACTTTGTTCTATCTTATAATATAAAAAATAGTGATACAATTATCACTATTTTTTATATTTTTCTTTATATTTATTTAATTACA